>JBBRHK010000220.1:0-5526 GCA_038222815.1 Chitinophagales bacterium | reverse complement strand
GCTACATTGAATACTTACTTGGATCAACAAAGTAGAGAGGCATTTACAAAATCTGCTGTAATTCAATTAATGAGTACACCAGAATATCAAATGTGCTAATCTTATTTTATTCAATCTTATAAATTGATTGTTATGATTTTTAAAAGAAAAGAGTTTTTACAAATAGGTTCTCTTGCATCTGCATCGCTGATGATGCCCAAGTTTTTAAAAGCTTTCGAAAGGCCTGCTATGGTTCCAGCTGGCAACAAGGTGGTCGTAGTTATACAATTTAGCGGAGGTAATGACGGTCTTAATACTGTCATACCTATTAGCAATGATTTGTATTTTAAGAATAGGCCCAAGCTCGCTATTAAGAAAGAGGAAGCCTTAAGACTTACAGATGATGTTGGGCTTAATCCTGCTCTTACTGCATTCAAGGCATTGCACGATGATGGACATTTAGGTATCATTAATTCTGTAGGTTATCCAAATCCTAATCGTTCTCATTTTCGCAGCATGGATATTTGGCAAAGTGCAAGCGGATCTACAGAATACCTAAGTACAGGCTGGCTAGGCAGATACTTAGATTCACAATGTAAAAGTTGTGATAAGCCTACCCAAATTTTGGAGCTAGATGATATTCTTAGTCTTGCATTAAAAGGTGATGTAAATAAAGGACTTGCTTTTAAAGATCCACGTAGATTATACAGTACGAGCAATGAGAAGTATTATAAAGATATAGACACTGTTCACAAGGATGGAGAACCTAATATAGATTATCTCTATAAAACATTGGGAGCAACGCTTAGTAGTGCAGATTACATTTTTAAGAAAAGTAAAATTCATCCTACGCTACAATCCTATCCTAGCACAGGTCTTGGTGGAAGTTTAAAAACTATTGCTTCTTTGATTATGAGCGATATTAATACGAAAGTATATTACGTCTCGCTTGGTAGTTTTGATACCCACACTAATCAACAAGCACAACAAAAGAGACTTTTCACAGAATTGAATGATGCTGTTGCTTCTTTCACAAAAGATATGAAGGCTAATGGTCGTTTTGATGATGTGCTAATGATGACCTTTTCAGAGTTTGGTCGCAGGGTAGCTCAAAATGCCAGTAATGGCACAGATCACGGTACTGCTAATAATATGTTTTTGATAGGTGGCGGTCTTAAGCAAAAAGGATTAATCAATGATATGCCAGACTTGGCTAATCTTAATGATGGGGACTTACAACACAAGGTAGATTTCAAAAATGTTTACGCAACTATTTTAAATAAATGGCTAGGGGCTGATGATAAAATTGTTTTAGGACGACAATACGAGTATATGAAATTTATATAGAATGATTTTTCTTTTTTTTAATTCGCCGTGCAAGTTTTTTGTGCGGCGTTTTTTTGGCTTACTATTGCTTCTCAATCTTATAGCTTATTTTTCCGTCAAACTTTTCTGATTAGTTATGCAAGAACAAGCGCATAGATATTTTATTATAAACAAACCTAGAAATATGGTATCTCAATTTGTGAGTAGCCATAAAAAAAGACTGCTAGGTGATTTAGATTTTGACTTTCCAGAAGGAACCCACGCAATAGGCCGCTTAGATGATGACTCGGAAGGCCTGCTACTTCTAACTACTGATAAGCGAGTTACCCGATTACTATTCCTAGATGCTGAGCCGCACGAGCGCCAATACTTAGTGATGGTACAGAATCTAGTTACAGAGGAAACATTACAAAAATTGAATGATGGGGTTTCCATTAAAATTAAAAATGGAGAGCAATATATAGCAAAGCCTATTTCTGTTTTGAGAATAGAGAATCCGCTGTTGCTTTATCCTAGCGCAGCAGATGCACGAGAACAATATGCCCACACTTGGCTACTCATTACGCTTACAGAAGGTAAGTATAGGCAAGTAAGAAAAATGGTACTGGCTGTTAAGCATCGTTGCTTGAGGCTAGTCCGACTGTCTATTTCTGATATGCAGCTCGGCGATATAGCTCCTGGTGCTGTTGTAGATGTGGAAGCGGAAAAGTTTTTTCAAAAACTAAAAATTAAATCGCCTGATTTATCAAGTGATTTCTAGCAAAATATAATTTCATCTTATTTTTACTCCCTCCCATCCAATAAATTCCCTAGCGTACCTAGTATACTTCCTTCTTCTTTTCTGCCTCCTGTCTGCGGAGCATATTGAAATATTCTTCCTGCTAGTCTGCTAATAGGAAGACTTTGAAGCCACACGTGACCTGGCCCTGTGAGTTTTGCAAAGAATAATCCCTCACCACCAAACATCCAATTCTTTACGCCTCGTACCATTTCCACATCAAAGTCTACCGTAGATGTGTAAGCTACAACACAGCCTGTATCTACTTTTAAAATTTCGCCGGGTAGTAAATCTTTTTGTACAATGTAGCCACCTGCGTGTGCAAAAGCAAGACCATCGCCTTCTATTTTTTGCATAATAAATCCTTCCCCGCCAAAAATTCCGGTGCCAAGTTTGCGTTGAAATTCTATACCAATGCTTACTCCTTTTGCGGCGCATAGAAAAGCATCTTTTTGCGCAATTATTTTTCCGCCAAGTTGCTTCAAGTCAAACACAATTATTTTTCCTGTGTAGGGTGCAGCAAACGATACTTTCTTTTTTCCTTGTCCTGTGTTAGTAAAAGCTGTCATAAAAAGACTCTCACCTATCAATATTCTTTTACCAGCCCCAATTAGTTTCCCTAAAAATCCTCCGCTTTCTTGCTTGGCACTTCCATCACCAAAAATGGTTTGCATCGTTATTCCATCTTCCATCATCATAAAACTTCCGCTTTCTGCTATGGCTGTTTCATTAGGATCCAATTCTAGTTCGACAAATTGTAATTCTTCCCCGTAAATTTTATAGTCTATCTCGTGGTTATTTGCCATAATTATTTTTCTTAAAAGTAAGAAAAATAAGTACTTAGTCTATACTTATTTATGAAATATATCTTCTATTTGAGTATTAAATGAATTTACTCAATGTATAGAGAATTAGACCTACTAATCCACCTACTAGTGTACCATTGATTCTTATAAACTGTAAGTCTTTTCCTACTTCTAATTCCAATTTTTCACTTAGGGCTCTTCCTTCCCAGTTCCCCACAGTATTGCTGATAAGTTCTCCGGCTTTTTTACTATTTCTTAAGATGAGCTTGTAGGCGCTGTATCTTACAAATTTATCAATCTTGTTTTGTAGTGTGCTATCGTTTCCAAGATTAGTAGCGAATGCTGTAATCTCTGCGCTTATATAAGTTCTGATTACTGACTGCTCATTTTGTATGTCCTGTGATAAAGACGACTTCAATTGTATCCAGGCATCTTTGCTGTATGCGTTGAGCTTCTCTGGGGTGGCAAATTTTAAAGCAATGTTTTGTAGCTTTTCCTTCCACTCAGGTTTATTTCGCAAATCTTCTGCAAAGCGCTGAAGTTGTTCATTGATCTCTTGCCTTACTCGATGCTGTTTATCCTTTTCTATTTCGTCAAAATAGGTAGCAAGTCCAGTTGTAATTTTATTGGCTAATTTTCTGTCTACAAAACCGGGAATAAAAAAGAAACTTTCTTCGTGCACTTTTTGCTGTACCAGTTTTTCGTTTTCTGCAATAAATTCTTTGATTTTTTTTGCGAGCATAGTTACTGCTTCTTCTTGCTCATTGTGTGCAAGTACATAATCTATTGCGCCAGCAGATAAATTTTGTAGCGGCAAGGACTGTAATAAGCCACTTGCCTTTGATGCAAGTAAAGTAGCAATTTTGTCATCATCTAGTTTCTGTAAAATATCCTGTACAATGTGCGCAGCTTCATTTAATAAAAGCTGACTATTTTTCGGTGAACTAAGCCATTTGGCAGCCTTATCTGCAACAGTAACTTTATTGATGTATGGTCTTATGTTGTCTGCAACTAAAAAATTATCTACCACAAAATTTCCTAAGTTATCTCCAATTCTTTTTTTACTATTTTCTATTAGATTAGTATGCGGAATAGGAATTCCCATCGGATGATGAAATAGAGCAGTAACTGCAAACCAATCTGCCAATGCACCAACCATTGCAGCTTCTGCAAAAGCTTTGATATAACCTATATAGGCCGCATCAGTTTTCTTTTGTAGGATTAACATCGCCACAAAGACTACAGCCATCAAGATAAAAAGTCCTGTAGCTAATCTCTTGTGGTGCTTTAAAGTTTGTTGCTTTTCGTGCAGTGACATTGGAGAGACTTTTTAATGATAGATTTTAATTGAATTACGAATTAAAAATGACGAATTACGTTTTAGTTATGAGTGATAAATGATGAGTGATTAGTTTTTCAAACTCAAATTCCTATTCTGTCTTTCAATAAGTAATATTTTTATTAGCGAAGGCATCTAAACCATCTAAACCATCTAAACCATCTAAACTTTCTAAACTTCTAACCTCCTAAACCCTACAACAACTTATACCTCTTCCCTGGCATCGAAATCAAAATATTCTGCATCTCAAGGCTCAGTAAAGCCGCAGCCGTCGCTCCAGTAGTCATTTGCGTAAAAGCACACAACTCGTCTACATGTATATTTTCACGTTGATTAAGTACATCTACAATTTTGCGTTCTGGCTCAGTTAGCTCTATGAATAATTGTCGCTGCTGTTGTTTTCTTGTGATTGGTTTTTCTTCCCAACCCATTGTTTGTATAATATCTGCTGCATCTGTGAATAATAGTGCCTTATTGTTTTTTATAAAATGATTACATCCTTCACTCTTTGCATCTGTTGTTTTTCCAGGCAATGCAAATACATCTTTATTGTAACCATTGGCAAGCATTGCTGTAATAAGTGAGCCACCTTTTAAGCCAGATTCTATGACCACCAGTGCATCGCAAATTCCAGCTACAATCCTATTTCTCAGCGGAAAATTTTGGCGATCGGGTTGTACTCCTTTTCTAAATTCGGTAAGAATGCCACCATCTTTCATAATTTCCCTAGCTAAGGCAGAATTTTGACTTGGGTAAATTTTATCTAGACCGTGAGCTACAACAGCAAGGGTGGGTAAGTTATTTTTTAATGCCGCCCTATGCGCAATCGTATCTATACCATAAGCTAGGCCACTTACTACTAATGCACCAGTAGAGCTTAAGCCTTGCACCAGCTTTTCTGTTTCGTGCTTTCCATAATCAGAATGATCTCTTGTACCTACAATAGCAATGATTTTTTGTGTATTAAGGTCTGCAGCACCCTTATAATAAAGTAAAGTGGGGCTATCTGCGCAATTGAGTAAGCGACGAGGATAATTGGTAGTGCCTACAAATAATGGCTGAATACCATTTTTTTCTACAAATTTTATTTCCTCCTCGCAAGATGAGAAATCTTTAAAAGCCTTGATGCTTTTTGCTCTAACAGTACCAATTCCTTCAATCTTCTCCAAATGGCCTAGTGGAGCCTTAAAAATAGCCTCAGCGGTTCCATAAATATTCACAAGCGATTTTGCCACTACATCGCCTATATGGGGAACTTCATTGAGCGCAATTTGATATATTAAATCCTCGTACATTGT
>JBBRHK010000219.1:0-5531 GCA_038222815.1 Chitinophagales bacterium | reverse complement strand
TACTAATTGAGGGCATCGAGCATATCCGTGTTCGGCTTCACGACTTACTGATGGACTCACACGAAAATCTATTGATTAAAATTGCAAACAATTATGGCTCTGCGGTACAAAGTTTTAATAAGTACCAACCAGAAATTATAGTTTTAGATATGAATCTGCCAAATGAAGAATCTTTCAAAATTTTGCATTTTGCTAAGTCAGTATCTAAACGAGTAGTTGTGGTCGCAATGTCTATCTATAACGACCCACTTTTTCTAAAAAGGTTGGAAATGATGAAGGTAGATTATTTTGTAGACAAGTATAATGTGTCTGAAAATATGCCCTGCGTAATGATGAAAATTGGCAATGAAATTTATGCAGATAAGCAGGACTTACAGCATATTATATTATGATCAAAAACTGCTTAACAAAAATTTAGAGCGTCAATAATCTTCTGCTTTCGTCCCAGCAGTAAACTTTTTTAAGCTAAAACTTTTTGTTATGATTACCCAGCTAGGTCTGCAAAAAAGATGGCAGCAAATCTTTATTTTGATTCTTTAGATACTTCACAATGATGGTTTTTTGGAACATCCTCAAATTTAAGTACTAAAGGGATGCGATGGGTTGGATTTTATTTTTAACCGAGATAATTTAATTAGACGTAAGGATTCAATGATATCGTTTCGTAGGCTACGAGGCGATGGAGACGTTGACAAAATAAAATTCCTTCTTACTCTTTCACAACAATGGCACCAATAGGCAAGGGAGGATTATTCAGATAATTTTTGACTATTGGAGTCAATTTAGTTAGCTCTTCGTAACTATTAATTTTTGCAGAAAGAACGAATACGGCTAAACCGTATTTTGAAAAATTCTGCTGATACTGCAAATTTTTGTCAAACGTTAAAAGCGCATCGAAGTTATCCGCAAGAAGTAGTTTTAAAAGCTCACCATTTTTAATTCCATTCCAGTTCTTGTCTGTTATATGGTACATCTCGTGACCAATAAAATCTTGCTTTAGGCGTTTTGGTAAATTTTCATCAAGCAACATCTTCATATAATTGGTCTAAGTTCTTTATATTAAATAATTTGTTAGCCCAATCTAGCAATGCCGTCGCTTGCTCTCGGTTTACTGTTGGAAAATCTAATAAAAATTGATCCAAAGTTATACCCGCTTCCAAATGGTCAAACATTGACTCAATAGGAACACGAGTTCCTTTGAATACAGCTTGCCCTGATTGTATATCAGCATCAATTGTTATGAGATTTTTTATTTCCATCTGATAAAATTACGAAATTTTAGCTTAAGCTTTTTCGGATTGAATCATTAAAATTTCTTTTTTTGATTTGATTAGCTTTCATTTCCTAACTCTCCACAAAGTATCACTAACTACCCCTGTCTCTCCATCAATGGTAAGCTCTCCTTGGTAAGTAAAATACGAATCAGTTAATTCTCTAAGTTGGATTAAGAGGATTGACCGATTGTACTTAGCAAATTCATTAGGTGATTTAGATTTTGGCAGCGATAGAATTTTACAATAATAGGCACTGCTGTCTAACCATTCTATTTTCCACACAGATGTATCGCCAGTTCTTGTATTTATTTCAATTTGTAAAGAATCATTTCTGATAATCGTTGAGTGTAGTTGTGCATCCTTGCCGTATTGAAAAAATGTTCCTGAACGAATAGCGGAAAAATCGATTGGAGCAGATGAAGACATACAGCTAATAAGCAAGAAACAAAAGGATAATAAGCTGAACGATAAGAGTATATTTCTAAGCATAATTAAATTTAAGAATAAAATGCCTTTCTCTAACTAAACAAATAATCTCATAAAACTAATGCTTCCAAACTCACCACTAACCAATCAAAACTCACCACTAAAATCCTACCGCCCATACATTATCGGATTCAAAGCATTCGGACTCCACATACTTAAAAATGCTTCTACTTTATTAATGTTATAACTTTTCTTGCCGTCCTCTAGGTATTCACTATTCTGTGTATGTAATCTGTTGCCATCGCCATCTAAAATAATAAAACTAGGAAAACCAAATCGTTGGGGAAAGCCCAGTTTTTCAAAGATGGCATCGTTCGTGTTTTCTGTACTATAATTTAAATGATACCATACAAAGCTTGCTTTCATTGTAGAATCTAATATGGGTACTGTACTGGCTACTTTGGCAAATTCGATGCACCAGGTACACCAATTACCGCCGGCTTGTATGAGCACATACTTACCTTCTTTTTTTGCTTTTGCAGTAGCAGTTGCAATATCCGCAGCAGCATTGGCTTCTGGGTGATAGAGCGTTGGCTTATCTTGCGCATTACTATTAAGTACAGCGATGCTACATAATAAACCGAATAAAATTTTCATATTTAATTTTTTATTGCTTAGCCATTTCTACCACCGCAGCCACGACCCCATTATTAGTAGATGGCGCATTGAAATATACCGACCCATCTTTTGCTGTGCTAAAGCTTGCATTTGGGATCATAGAAGATCTTAAAGCCGCATTTACTTTATCTGTAAATGTTGCGCCAGCCGCAGCATTAATAGTTGCATTTACTTGATTATAATTTAATTCTACTTTACTCACTACAATGGCCATTACCTCTTTATTACCTACCTCATCTGCCTGTATACTTTCGCTTCTAGGAAAAAGTCTATAACCCGTTATACCGCAATACGCAGAGTGTATAGGCTTGTAAGGAAACAATACAACACTTTGGTTTTGTAAATCAGGTGTGAAAATATATAAATAACATTCAGTTTTATTACTGACCTGCATTTTGAATTTTGTACCTTTTTTTATAGGTGCAACAGATTGAAAAATATTACCGCCGGCAGAGCGTAATGCAATGGGTTGTCTTGTCTCATTATTGATCATCCCTACGGTTCCTTCTAGCGGCAAATTGACCGCAGCACCTTTCTTAGGTAAAGGATCTAGACCGTAAGCTTCTCTTACATATTCTTTAAAATCTGCGTATCGTACATAAGCAATTCCATTTTCTCCCCACTGTGGGCCCCAACTATTCATTATTTGAAAAGCGCCACCTTCTATCCTATCGTCGTAGCCTATTACACACATTGCATGGCCGCCAAAGCCTACCTGCTGTGCATCCGTTCTTGTAGGATTCCATACTCGCTGCCCCATCATATCTTGTAAGAAACTACCTCCTACCATCATTCCTATTACAACCGGTGCATCTTTTGCAAGGTGTTCTTTTATGGCTCTGATATTTATTTGATTTACGCCATCACCCTCTGTAAGGCGATGAAAACCGTGGATTTTATTTTGTGCTGCTTTTTGTATGATGTCAGATGAGGCTTGTCTGCTACAATCTTCCTCATTATATTGAAAATCTCTGTAAGGGGCAGAACCATTGACCTGCATAAATTCCATTGCCTTTTGCAAGTAAGAACCTTGGCAGTTTTCTAAAGCAATATAATTGTATAAAAACGCTGGGCTAAATGCCAACTGATTAGGATTCTGTCTGGTACTAGCCGCTTCTAAAATAGTTCTAGCTGCATAGGCACTACTCCAAGCTACACAACTTCCTTGCTTACCTTGGTCCATCCGCTGTGGCGCAAAGGCTGCTAGTGATACCATTTCTGGCAATGGATTTTTTGTATTGTCGTCTTGTAATCCTTCATACACAGAAGCCTTCTTAAACTCATCCGGATTGTAACTGTAGCCACTCTGAGAAAACAAGCTATTAGTGACGCCACTAAGACAACTTGTTCTTGTAGCCACGAAATATAAGCCCACCCCGATAATTGCTAACCATATTAAATATTTACCGCAGCCGCCTTTACCAGCATTACCGTTGCTCCCACCACTATTGCCCCTCTTAGAAAACAATCCTATAATCAGCGGCAGAAAACTCAATAGTCCCCCAAAGCCACTCCCACCTCCTCCTCTGTTACCACCAGTATTACCGCCATTATTAGAATCTTGATAATCATTTTGATCTTGGGGATCATCTACCATATGTAATGCCATAATAGAATTTATTTTTTTGTAAAATCTAGGCTAAAAGTAAAGATACTCTAGGAGACTTGCCATTTTTTTTAGCTGGCGCAATAATTACTAAAAAACTAAAGAGGCGCTACCGCTAAAGTAAGACCAGTACACTAGCATTCTCGAAACGAAAACGAGGCAATCTTTATAATAAAAATTGCCTCGCTCACCATTTTAAATTTGATCTATTGCTTAATAAACCTAGTGCTATATTTTTGATTATTTGATTCCTCAAAAATAACAATATACATTCCAGTAGCTAACTGAGCTACATTAAGTCGTTGCTGACTAAAGCCATTGGCAACTACTTTAGAACTTTGTGTTACTAGTCTACCAGACATATCAATTACAGAGATCTTTATGCTTGCCGATGCATCTTGGGAAATATTAAAAATCAATTCACTTTGAACTACATTAGATTGTAAACTGATATTCTCCCCATTTTTTACAACTATCCTCACTACATTGCTATACTTAAACTCCCCAGTAAATGATATCGCCTTTACTCTGTAAAATTGATTAGTCCTTATCAATCTACTATCTGCTAACTCGTAGCTGCTTCCATTTAGACTCCTAGAGGCTGTAATAGTGCTAATCTTTTGCCAGTTTACGGCGTCAGCGCTTGCTTCTAATTTGTATTCTTTTACGCTAGTTTCGTCACTAGTAATTAAAGTAAGCTTACCATAGTCTGCGGAAGAAGACTTTTGCAAATTCAGTATGGACACTGGGAGTACTCCAGAAGGATAGGCGTAAGAAGAACTTACACTTATATTGCCAAACCCTGGATTAGTGCCTGAATTAGGAAACCCAATTCCTTCATCTGCTCTAAAGGCAGTGTTGCTAATATATGTGGCAACAAAATTAAAATTCACTGCACCTGTAATTCCAATAGCTGCCTTAGCTAGCGTCATTGTGTAAGTTGCTGATGTTTGAGTGTTGCTGGGTGTCAAATTAACTGAACTTATAAAGCCCAAGGAATTATTACCCCCGTTAGCCAATTGCCAAACACCTCCAAAATTTTCTACAGGACCAGCGCTAATGGCATACTGTGGTCTAAAGGCGCCAGTAAAATTCATAATACTTCTGTTAGAGCCACCATCAAAACCAGAAATAGCTATACGAAGCCCATCGTTTGCATCACTAAATCCTGATGTGGAGGCAAATCCTCCTCCTAGATTGTTGTCAATGTATATAACCAACACATCGGTAAAATTAGCAGCGCCCTTTGTCAAAGTGAAAGTAATATTAGTACCATCATCTGTCACTGCTAGTGAACCGCCTCCGATGCCACCGCCGAAGCCACCACCGCCGTTTCCGGGGTAATCAACTGCGCCAGCAAACAGTGGCAACAGTAATAAAATAAGGTAAATTTTTTTCATCTTGGGGGAGTTTATTTGATTATTAAATGATTGTGTTAACTATAGTTTTAAAAACCTAATTGTTTCTTCTAAAATTTATCCTACTAGTATTTGATTATGCAATAAGTCATCAAAATTATCTCTTCGCCTTATAACAAAATCCTTGCC
>JBBRHK010000218.1:0-5532 GCA_038222815.1 Chitinophagales bacterium | reverse complement strand
AGCAAATATGTATTTACCAGTTGGACGTCCCGTAAAATTTGTCATTCATGCACAAGATGTAATTCACGATGTTGGACTAGTACATTTTAGGCTTAAAATGGATGCGGTACCTGGTATCCCTACTTCACTATGGTTTACTCCTAAGTACACCACGAAGCAGATGAAAGAGAAAACTGGGAATCCAGATTTTACTTACGAAATAAGTTGTGATCAGATTTGTGGTGCTGGACACTTTAGCATGCGGGGAACAATTGTAGTAGTAGAAGAAGATGAGTATCAAGCTTGGAAGGCAAAACAAGTACCACAATATGCTACTTTATTTAACAAAGTACCTACCCTTGTAACCGACTCTATAAAAATTGAAACTACAAGTGTAACAAAAAATTAATGCAATAATTACTTGCTTTCTATTTCGAAAGCAAGCCTTTAATAATAGAAACAAACTATGAACATCGCAATTTCACCAGAAGCAGTCTTGATTGACACACATGCAGCTCATGATGATCATCACCACGAGCACCACCAATCATTTGTGAGTAAGTACATCTTTAGTATGGATCATAAGACCATCGCTAAACAATTTTTAGTTACCGGTATTATTTGGGCAATCATTGGTGGGTTCTTTTCGGTAATATTTAGACTCCAACTTGGTTATCCAGAAAGTACTTTTCCTTGGCTAGAAAATATCCTTGGCCATTGGGCTAAAGGAGGGAGGATTTCTCCTGAGTTTTATTATGCCCTTGTTACTATGCATGGTACTATCCTGGTTTTCTTTGTATTAACGGCAGGTCTGAGCGGAACATTTGCCAATTTTCTTATTCCACTTCAAATAGGAGCAAGAGATATGGCTTCTCCATTGCTTAATATGCTTAGCTACTGGTTCTTTTTCCTAGCAAGTATTATAATGATGGCTTCTTTGTTCACTCAAACTGGACCTGCAAGTGGTGGTTGGACGATATACCCACCACTAAGTGCACTTGGTGATGCAAGTATGGGTAGTAAGATTGGTATGGATTTGTGGCTTGCAAGTATGTCAATATTTATTGTGTCTTCATTACTTGGAGGTCTTAACTATATCACTACTATTTTAAATATGCGTACTAAGGGTATGAGTATGACGAGATTGCCACTTACCATTTGGGCTTTATTCTTTACTGCGGTACTCGGTGTATTATCTTTCCCTGTACTACTAAGTGGTTGTATTTTATTGTTATTTGATCGTCACCTTGGTACTAGTTTTTATCTAAGCGATATCATTGTTGCTGGTAAGGTTTTACCAAATGAAGGAGGTTCTGCCATCTTGTTCCAGCATTTATTCTGGTTCCTTGGTCACCCCGAGGTGTATATTATTCTACTACCAGCAATGGGAATGGCTTCAGAGATACTAAGTGTAAACAGTCGTAAACCAATCTTTGGTTATATGGCAATGGTAGGTTCTTTATTCGCTATTTGTATATTGGCCTTCCTTGTATGGGCGCATCATATGTTCGTTACAGGATTGAATCCATTCTTAGGATCTGTATTTGTATTATTGACGCTCCTAATTGCAGTTCCTTCTGCTATCAAAGTATTTAACTGGCTTACTACTTTGTGGAGAGGTAATATTAGATTCACACCAGGGATGTTATTCGCTATTGGTTTTGTAAGTCTATTCATTAGTGGTGGTCTTACTGGTATTTTCCTTGGTAACTCTGCTCTTGATATTCATTTGCATGATACTTACTTTGTTATCGCTCACTTCCACATTGTAATGGGTGTAGCATCGTTCTTCGGAATGTTTGCTGGTGTATATCACTGGTATCCTAAAATGTTTGGTACCTATTTGAATAATACTCTAGCGTATATCCACTTTTGGGTAACTATGGTGGGCGCTTACTTGATATTCTGGCCGATGCACTATGAAGGTCTTGCAGGTATGCCAAGAAGGTATTATGATTTTAGCAACTGGACATCATTCAACCAGTTCAGCGGTTTAAATCAATTTATTACAGTGGTAAGTATTGTGGTATTTGCAGCACAGTTATTATTTGTATACAACTTCTTCTATAGCATTTGGAAAGGACGTAAAGTAACAACTTTGAATCCTTGGAATTCTAATACATTAGAGTGGACAACTCCTATCAGACCAGGTCATGGTAACTGGCCAGGAGAGATTCCAGAAGTATATAGAGGTGCTTATGACTATGCAAAAGATGGCTTTGAGTTTATTCCTCAAAATGTAAAATATGTACCAGGAGAGACAGAGTCGGATCATAAAATAAATAAGGCGGAGTTAGATGTTACAGACGAAACAGGGCATAATTCTCATTAATGGATAATGCCTGAGGCAGTAGATTATAATGATACAAGAAGAAAATACGATTAGCTCGTCAGCGAGTTTTAAATTAGCTACTAAAGCAAAAGACTATTTTCTGCTCATAAAATTTACGTTGAGCTTTATGGTGGTTTTTAGTACGGTAATTTGTTACTTACTTTCTCCCAATGTAGAGTTTGATTTATTGAAAGTTCTTTTAATTTTTCTAGGCGGTATGCTGGTAACGGGTGCTGCTAATGGAATAAACCAAATCTTAGAAAAAGATACGGATGCTATTATGAAGCGTACTGCTTCTCGCCCTGTGGCGAGTGGCAGAATGTCGAGTGTAGAGGCGTGGATATTTGTATTGGTGGCTGCTGTGTTAGGTTTGTACATAATGTACACATTTAGCGTAGAAGCGGCATTACTAAGTTTGTTAAGTCTTGTGATATATGGATTTATATACACACCTCTTAAGAAGGTAAATTCTATAGCAGTATTAGTAGGTGCCATTCCGGGAGCGTTACCTTGCCTTATAGGCTGGGTAGCTGGTTTCAAAGTGGGAGGAGACAACAGTTGGGTAGGAGGTTGGGTAGTATTTGCTATTCAGTTTCTTTGGCAGTTTCCGCACTTTTGGGCAATAGCTTGGGTAGCGCACAAGGATTACTCTGCAGCAGGATTTAAGTTGTTACCAAGTAAGGAAGGGCCTACGAAATTTACGGCATTGCAAACAGTAATGTATAGTGCCTTAATGATACCAATCGGTTTTGCACCGCATATATACAAGATAAGTGGTGTAGAAAGTATGTGGATTTTGCTAGGTTGTAATCTTTCGATGGTGTACTTAAGTATACAGTTGCTGAGGAAAATGGATGTTAATGCTGCAAAAAAAGTAATGTTTGGTTCTTATTTTTATCTGATGATTGTCTTTGTAAGCCTTTATGCAAATAAAAGTAACTTTAGAAATTCAGAGGGAAATATGACAGAAGTAGCAATTAAAAAATGAAGTAAAAGCGATGGAAGTAGTGATGGCAGAAAGAGATAAAATAAAAGAAAGAATACACCCACATAAATTTATCTTGTGGTTAGCAATAGGTAGTATTCTTATGATGTTTGCTGGGCTTACTAGTGCATACATTCTGAAGAGAAATATGGCTAATTGGCAAACCTTTGATTTACCAACTGCCTTTTGGTATAGCACGGTAGCTGTAGCATTAAGTAGTTTGACAATATGGAGAGCAGCGGCTTATTTTAAAGCTCGCAATATGTCAACATACAGAGTGTTGACCTTTATAACAGCTGTATTGGGTATTTTGTTCGTGGTTTTACAAATTGTGGGGTTTAGTCAACTTGTATCTGCTGGTACTCCTTTAAGTAGAACAAGCTCGGTGGATTTTTTATATGTGATTGTGGGGCTGCATGGGTTGCACGTTATTGCTGGTATTGTAGTATTGATTGTGTTGTTGCTAAAAGCGTTTAGTGCCAAAACAAAAACATATACTTCCATACCTTTGGAGCTGGCAAGTACATATTGGCATTTTGTAGGTATTCTGTGGGCGTATCTTTTGATATTCCTCTTGTTTATAAAATAAGTATTTTAGAATTTATTTGAAGATTATTT
The DNA here is from genome assembly GCA_038222815.1 of Chitinophagales bacterium. Lineage (GTDB taxonomy): Bacteria > Bacteroidota > Bacteroidia > Chitinophagales > Chitinophagaceae > Ferruginibacter. Next base: position 1,618 of record JBBRHK010000218.1, on the reverse strand, counting down.
GATTATGGCAAACGTAACAACACTTCCTGCTAATACTAAATGGTGGAACGGAGGACGATCTCCTTTTAACGCTAGTTATGGCAAAGTAATGATGTGGTATTTCTTAATGAGTGATGCATTTACATTTGGTGCTTTCCTTATTAGTTATGGTACTATTAGATTCAGTGTAAATGATTGGGCAGATCCTAATGCTGTATTTAATTCTTTTCCGTTTGCAGGTCACGCAAATTTGCCACTTGCTTTTGTGAGTTTAATGACATTTGTTCTCATCTTTAGTTCTGTAACAATGGTGCTTGCTGTACACGAAGGCCACCATATGAATAGAAAAGGTGTTGAAAAATATATGATTTTGACCATCCTTGGAGGTATTGCTTTCTTGAGCTGTCAGGCTTGGGAGTGGACGCATTTACTTACTGCAGAACATGCTACTTTATTGTCGGATGGTACTTTGACTACAATGGCTACTACTCCATCTTCGAATCCTTGGGGGCAACACGTAGATGTTGCTGGAATAAATGCGGCATTGGCTAAAACTTCTGATGTAGAGTTAGCAAAAGTATTTGCAACAGTAGGAAGTCACGGTGCAGACCACGGAACTGCAGTACTTGGCAGAAATGAAATGATAACAGCTATACAAGCTGCAGCACCGCATGTGTATACAGAAGGACGCCCGGCATTCGGTAGTTATTTCTTTGGTATTACAGGTTTCCACGGCTTCCACGTATTTAGTGGTGTGGTAATTAATATCATTATGTATATCAAAACAAAGCTTGGTCATTTTGATCAGCGTGGTCACTACGAAATGATAGAGAAGGCAGGACTTTACTGGCACTTTGTAGACCTTGTTTGGGTATTTGTATTCCTTTGTTTTTATCTAATATAACTTGCAAAGCATTTAACTGTTTCAAAAAGAATTTTAAAGTTTTTATAATTATGAGCAACCATACTATATCTCCAGAAATTACATATAACCCAGAAGTTTCAGGGAGCACAAAAGTTATTTGGAAAACGTTTTGGATATTATCTGCCCTAACTGTAGCCGAGCTAATAATTGGTTACGTTCTTTACTTTATGCACAAGGGGGAGTCTCCAAACCAAGGAGTGGTGCTTGGTTTTAAAGCATTGGTTTGTATCCTTACCCTTGCGAAGGCTTTCTATATTGTTGCAGTATTTATGCATCTAGGCGCAGAGCTAAGAAACTTTATAATGACGATTACAGTTACCCTTGGTTTATTTGTGTGGTTCATCATTGCCTTCTTATGGGATGGTAATAGCTGGAAAAATATGAAGAATACGAACGCAGGAAGCAGAGAATATAAAATAGAAAAAGTAGAGAAATTACCAGCGGTAAAGGAAGGAGTGAAGCAATAATTTTAATGTTAAGTTTTTTATAGAAGCCACTTTGAAAAGAGTGGCTTTTTTTATGGAGGGCATTCTTTTTTCTCCCCAGCAACGTCTACTGAAAGGGACGTTGCGTGGTAGTGTCCCAAAAAGTGTGTCTTAGTGTAAAAACTGCAGTCTAAATATATTATTTTGAGGGAAGAAAGTTTCGACATTTTTTCATTCAAAAACTATTTAGACATGCAGTTATCAAAAGTACAAATTCAAGACGTTTTAA
>JBBRHK010000217.1:0-5532 GCA_038222815.1 Chitinophagales bacterium | reverse complement strand
GCACCATTGGCTTATATGCGTGGACGAACACTTGATAATGCATTTATCATTTTGGATGAGGCGCAGAATACTAATGACTTACAAATAAAGATGTTCCTTACTCGTATAGGCCCAAGTGCAAAGGCCATTATCACAGGTGATCCTACGCAGATTGATTTGCCTAAGAATCAGCAAAGTGGGCTTTTTAGAGCTACAAGAATTTTGAAAAATATTGAAGGTATTGCACAGATTGAATTGGACGAAGAAGATGTGGTAAGGCATAAGCTGGTGAAGTCAATCATCAAAGCATACAATAAAGAGGACGTAAGACTTACAACTGAAAAGGAAGAAAGATTCAAAAAAGCGGAGTAATGATTTTTAAAAAATATTTTTGGATAAGGTGGCTGTTTGGCTGCCTTATTTTTTTTGGATGCAAGACTAAAAGCGAGATCCAATTTATTTCTGCAGCAGAAAAAGAAACCATTCAGAAACAAAAGCTAGCACGGAAACAATGGCTTGTACAAAATTTGCAAAATATAGAAGCTAATTTGCAGTCAGGAGATTTGATTGTCAGAGAAGGAAACGATTTTACAAGCCAAAGCCTAAGGCAATTAAACAGAAGGAATAAAACCTATTCTCATATCGGTATTTTAAGTAGAGAGAATGAAAGTGTAGTAGTGTATCATATTATGGGTGGGGAGTGGAATCCGGATGCTAGGATAATGCGTGAGCCTTTATTCAACTTTATTTCTCCATCCATCAATAATCAGTTCGCTATTTATTCATTAAATATAGAGTCGAAAAGAAAGGCAGAAATTGTACAAAATGCGATTGATTATCAAAAGAAAGACATTCGTTTCGATATGCAATTTGATATATCAACGGAAGACAGAATGTACTGTGCAGAATTTATTTTTCATTGTGTACAGCCCGCATTACCATACAAAAAGATCCCACTTAGTACTATTGACAACTTCAAATTTGTAGGGGTAGATGATATTTTTCTTATCCCCGAAGCTGAGCGAAGTCTTAGTTGTGATTTTATAAATACAGCACTTCTTTACAGCAATCAAAACACTAAATGAAAACGAAGCCTTACAAAGAAAATTAAAAGCTTATTTTTGAACCTTAACACTTAAACTTTAATATGAAAAAAATATTATTCGCAGCCATCGCTTTTATGGCTATTGCATTAGTTTCCTGTAATTCGGCAGATAGTATGAAGCCAGAGGAAGTATTGTCTTCATTTTTTGACGCCTTAGGTAAGAAAGACATTGAGAAGGCTAAAGAACTCAGTACCCCAGATAGCAAAATGATTTTAGACATGCTTTCTTCCGCTCTAAAGATGGATACTAGTGCAATGGGTGGTGCTATGTATGATAAAAATACTATGAAGTTTGGCGAACCAAAAATTGATGGTGATGCAGCTTCTATACCAGTTACAGAAACAAAGAGTGGGGCAGTGGTAAATTATAAGTTGAAAAAAATAAATGGCGCTTGGAAAGTTGCATTTGACAAGAACTCCTTAATGCAAACAGGAATGGAAGCTGCCGGAGAGAATAAAGACTTAATGAATATGGACGGTGAAATAGGAGACTCTGTCAATATAGAGCAAAGAATGAAAGAAGCAAAAGAGGAAATGGGTAATATGAATATGGATTCTTTAAAAAAAGAATTAGAAAAAAGTCTTCAATAATAATACGATAAAGGATGAGATATATTGTTTTTATTGCAATGGTTTGTCTATTTGCAGCCTGCAAAACTACGCCAGAGAAAGCAGAGCTTAATGCACTAGATACTGGCAGACAATTTATAAGAGCGAGCCTTGATGGAGATTTTAAAGCTGCAGAGCCATTGATACTAGATGACTCTGTGAATCTTCAACAGTTTATGCGTTTTGAAACCTTTTATAGTGCTATGCCAGAAGAGGATAGAAATAAGTATAAATCTTCGTCATACGAAATCAATAAATTTTTGGAAGTAAGTGATAGTGTTACCATTATTAATTACAGTAACAGCTTTATGAAGCAACCAATGGAGGTAAAGCTTGTAAAAATGAATAATACTTGGAAGGTAGATTTTAAATATACTAGCTCAGGCAACTTGCCCATAAATTAAAAATGATGTAAGAGTAATGCTGCAAAACTTTTTCTTAGTAGGGATTGGAGGCGCTGTAGGTGCTATGTGTAGGTTTGCTGTATATAAACTTTTCCCTGGATCAGAGCCTTATTGGATAACCTTTGGGATAAATATATTGGGTAGTCTGATCATTGGTCTAGTCCTTGGCTTTGCTAGTACAACAACAGGATCCCCGGATAATATTAAGCTGCTAGTAGCCACTGGTATTTGTGGTGGTTTTACTACCTTTTCGGCTTTTAGTGCAGAGAATATGGAGCTACTTACACAACAAAAATATTTGATAGCCTTCATTTACAGCACAATGAGTGTCTGCATAGGTATAGCTGCTTGCTTCCTTGGTTTTAAACTCACCTCGTAAAATAATAAATATGCATGTTCTTCATCCTTGGCACGGCCCATCATCTGGTAGCGATACACCACACACAGTAAATGCTATCATTGAAATTTCAAAAGGAAGTCAATGCAAGTATGAGATTGATAAGCCTACTGGTTTATTAAAGTTAGATAGAGTAATTTATTCTTCGTTTCACTATCCAGTAAATTATGGTTTCATACCACAGACCTTAGGAGAAGATAACGACCCCTTAGATATACTAGTATTATGTAGCCAAAGTATACAGCCACTTTGCCTTGTAGAAGCTACTGTAATTGGCAATATGCAAATGATAGATAATGGCGAGAAGGACGATAAGATAATTGCTGTGGCTACTCACGACCCTTCTGTAAATCATGTAAAGGATATAGAAACTTTATCCAGCCATTTTATAGCTACTCTGCAGAATTTCTTTGAGCAGTATAAGGTGCTAGAAAAAAAGAAGGTAATTATAGATGAATTTCAGAGTAGAGAGAAAGCATACGAAGTCATCAATGCTTCGCTAGATTTATATAATCAGAAGTATGGGACTACACGCAAATAAAGGTATAAAGATGGATGTAACTACAATTGTTTTCCTGCTACTTTTAGGGCTTGCAGCTGGTATGCTTAGCGGGCTTGTAGGCATTGGCGGCGGAATTATATTGGTGCCAGGGCTCATTTATTTTTTAGGTTTTTCTCAAAAAATGGCTCAAGGTACGTCACTTGGAATTTTACTTTTGCCAGTGGGGATATTGGCAGTATGGCAGTTTCACAAGGCTGGCTATATAGATGTAAAAGCCGTTGGTCTAGTAGCGTTGGCTTTTGTAATAGGCGGTTATTTTGGAAGTAAGATTACATTGGCTTTGCCGCAAGAAACGGTAAAGAAAATCTTTGCCATTTTGCTTTTGGTCATAAGTATTAAGATGCTCTTTTTTGATACTAAGAAAACTGAAGCTAGTGGTGTTAGCGGTCTGAACGAAGTATCAAAAGAAAAATAATTGTCAAATTTTATGGAAAATTAAGAATGCTTCATCATAAATAGGCGTAGCTGTTGTATTGCACATCGCTATTTGTCATCTGTCAGTTTTTTTAACCCCAATATCTAGTCATTTTTTTTGAACGAACCCCAAGACCATACAGCTACAGATGCAACACTTATACAGCAGTATAAAGTGAGTGGCAACAATATTTGGCTAGGGAAGCTACTCGAGAGATATACGCTCTTGGTATATGGAGTATGCTTGAAGTATCTCAAACACGAGGATGATGCCAAGGACGGAGTACAACAAGTTTTTGAAAAAGTTATTGTGGAGCTAGATAAATATGAAGTGCAGTATTTTAAAAGCTGGCTGTATATGATAGCTAAGAATCACTGCCTAATGAAGTTAAGGTCAAAGTCATATTCTACTACTGAATTAGAAGAAAATAATATAATGATTGCTGTAGATGAAGAGGACATAGCTCTCGCTATACAAAAGGATAGCAATTTGAGCAAGATGGAACTAGCTCTTTCCCTCTTAAACCCAGAACAAAAGGAATGTATAACTTTGTTCTATCTTAAGAAGTTATCTTATAAGGAAGTGTGTGATATTACTGGGCTAGAGTTTATGCTGGTAAAAAGCAATATCCAAAATGGAAAGCGGAATCTCAAAAATATAATGGAAAGAATAGGCAATAATGAAGGATGATTTTAAAGACATATTATCCAATCTAAATAATGAGATAGACCAAGAGTTACTATCATTATACTTACAAGATAAACTCAGTAAGGAGGATCGGTATGCATTTGAATCATCTATGGTAGAGGATGATTTTGCCGCAGATGCACTTGAAGGTTTGAGTAGCCTCCCTTCTAATGCCAACTTAGATTTACTACAACATAGTCTTCGTAATGATCTTAATAAGCGCTTAAAGGAAAAGAATAAAAGTAAGTTGAAAGCTACGCTTCAAAATACCAATTGGTATATATATGCGATTGTACTTGTTATCTTACTTTGTATGGTGGGGTATTATGTAGTTACCAAAGTTTTGCAACAGTAAAAAAAGCCCTTATCTTTTTGATAAAGGGCTTTTGAGTTTCTTATTTTTTATTTTAATCTTTTACTTTCAACTGTTGATTCTCATCGTAGGTCATTACTCTATACCCAGAAGTAGGAGCGTCAAATTTTGATGATGGAACAGCGTCAAAGCTTACATTGTCTATTGTGTAAGTCAATTTTAGATTTCCGTTACTTACCACATACTTTACGGGCAGGCCGGGTAATTGAGCGAATGAGCCATTGTAATTATCGTTGGCTACCGTAACACTCGGGGTAAAATAAACTATGATTGTTTTACCATCTGCACCTACTGCTGTAGCTTTCTTACAGGCATAACCAGCTACGGTACTTGTACCATCTTCAATAGTAAACTTCAAATCGTTGTTTGATTGATTTTTTTCTATCCAATTTTTCTTAGTAGCAGTTATCATTAGTTTTTGCCCACTGTACTCTTTAAGGATAAATCCTTTGCCTAGTGTGGCGTCATATACCGTTGCCTCAGAACCTAAATTGCTAGAGACGTCTGTTCTGCTTTTATTTGCCGTGAGGAAAACGGTAAACGTTGACTGCATCAGCTTAGAAGCACCAGAGCGTGAAGACTCTATTTCTACATTGTATTTTATTGTACCAGTGTTCAGCTCCTTTTGAGCAAAAGCTGAGGTTGCAAAACAACATACTAACACATATAATATTATCTTTTTCATTTTATTCATTTTTATCTACCCTTATTATCTTAAAGACAGATGCTCTAGAGTAAATATATTACAAATAAGACTCTCCCGCTTTGGAAAAGTACCTAGCAGGAGAGTCCTTTATATATTCTTTAACGAACAGATTGCCTATTTCTTGCCTTGATTTTTAATTTGTTTTTGTTGCTCCTGCATTTGGGCTAGCCGTTCTGCAAATTTGCTGGTCTTTTTCGGCTTGGTTTTATTGATATTTATTTGAGCTAATATCTTATCATGATCAATGATATATTTCTGAATCACAATTTGTAGAATCAAAGTAATAAGGTTAGAT
>JBBRHK010000216.1:0-5544 GCA_038222815.1 Chitinophagales bacterium | reverse complement strand
ACCATCGCTCTAGCATAAGGGCCATAAGATGTACGGCAAAGCATTACTTGATTTAGAATAGCTGCACCATCCACAAGCCAGCCTACTGCACCCATATCTGCCCAAGTCAATGTAGGATAATTAAAAATAGAAGAGTATTTTGCCTTACCACTATTTAATTCATCAATCATTTGCTCACGGCTAGTACCTAAAGTCTCTGCTGCTGAGTATAAATACAACCCGTGGCCAGCTTCATCTTGCACTTTTGCTATAAGAATGGCTTTACGCTTTAAAGAAGGCGCTCTTGTAATCCAATTGCCTTCTGGTAGCATTCCTACTATCTCGCTATGGGCGTGCTGGCTTATCTGGCGCACATTAGTTTTGCGGTAAGCCGCTGGCATCCAATCTTTAGGCTCAATTTTTATTTCCTTTTCAATCTTATCTAGAAAGATTTTTTCTAAGTCTTGTATTTGCATAACAAACGATTTTAGAGTTTAAAGATACAAAAAACTAACGCTCATTAGTTTTTTGACAGGCAAATTTTATCTTTTTTTAAAATAAACACATTTATGCGCCTGATAGTTGTACGAATTGCGTCTAATAAGGTAGATAAAAAACTTTTTATGATAAAATATGTAGGGATTTTGATGCTAGCAATAGTTGCAAGCTTAGGTAGTATGGCTCAAACAGGCACTGTAAAAGGAAGAGTAATAGATGTGGAAGATAAATTTCCATTAAAAGCTGCAAGTGTACAATTGCTTTTGCAAAATGATAGCAGCATAGTAAAATCTACCATTACAGATGATAAGGGTATGTTTTTATTTACACAAGTACCTGCACTACCACTTATATTAATCATAAATAATACTTCTTATGACCAATATTCTTACTTTTTTACTGGGGCAGATGGCGAGAAAGATTTAGTAAATCTTGCTATGCAAAAAAAATCTACTAAGCTAGAAGCTGTAGTGATTGTAGCTAAAGCACCTAATGCCACTATCAAAGGTGATACAGCGCAGTTTAGCGCCAGCCAATACAAAGTAAACCCAGATGCAACTGTAGAAGATCTAATTAAAAAGATGCCCGGCATCACAATAGATAAAGCTGGTAACGTAACGGCTCAAGGTGAGGCAGTAAAGAAAGTAACAATAGATGGTAAAGATTTCTTTGGTGATGATGCTACTGCTGCATTACGTAATCTTCCTAGTGATGTGGTAGATAAAATACAAGTATATGATAGGCAGAGTGACCAAGCAAGACTTACGGGTTTTGATGATGGTAATAGCGTGAAGGCGATAAATGTGGTGACAAAGTCTGGATTAAAGAATGGCCAATTTGGTAGATTATATGCAGGTGCTGGTACGGATGACCGTTACGCAGCTGGTGGTAATGTGAGTATCTTCAAAGGTGATCAAAAGATAACTTTCATAGGTAATTTTAATAATACTAACCAACAAAATTTTGCGTCGCAAGATTTGCTAGGTGTAACTAGCAGAGGAGGCGGAGGTGGCGGTGGAGGCGGTAGAGGTTGGGGTAACAGCAATCCATTCCAAACTTCGAGCAACGGTGGTATCAACACGACGAATGCGCTAGGAGTAAACTTTGCAGATAAATGGGGAGCTAAGAAAAACATTAATGTTTCTGGAAGTTATTTCTTTAATAACTCTAATAATGTGAGCGAATCGAGAACGAATACAGAAACTTTTGCAAGTCCTCAAAATCAACTTACAAATTCTAATGACTTTGGTACAAGTAAGAACTACAATCATAGAATAAATATGAGAATGGAGTATAATATTGATTCAAACAATACTTTAATCTATACCCCTAGTTTGAGCTTTCAGAAAAACAATGCTTTAGCTACCTCTAATTTTCAGACTTTCTTAGATCCTTCAGATTCTGTACTTAACTATAACGGTCAAAGCATATCTGAAAGAAATGGCTATAACATCGGAAACAATTTGACTTATCGCCGTAGCTTCGCCAAAAAGGGAAGAAGCGCTACAGTAAGCATCAATAGTAGCTTTAGCAAGAATAACTCGGACATCATAAATACTGGTAATTTCCGATTCTTTAAACAAACTGGTATCGTAGACTCTGTACAAAATCAACTGAACGATAACTTTAATGATGCTTCGAATCTAGGTATCAATATTTCCTATACCGAACCTATTAGTGAAAAAGTACAAGTAGAAGTAAAGTATGAGCCCTCTTTCCAAAAAAGCAATGCAGACCAAAAAACGTTTAATGATGATGGTGGCAAATACTCTTTGCTTCAAACTGATCTAAGCAATGTCTTTGAAAACAGAACGAATACTCAAAGCGGTGGTGCTTCATTAAGATTCAACCTAAGTAAAGAAACAAGTTTTGCTTTTGGCGCTAATGTGCAAAATGTAGCATTGAATAGTGATAGAACCTTTCCTACTACTACAACTGTAAGACAGAGTTTTACTAATATTCTACCCAATGCATTTATAAGAGCAAAAACGGGTCAGTACAGTAATGTAAGGGTATTCTTTAGAGGTTATACGAGTCTCCCATCTGTTACACAATTACAAGATGTGGTAAATATTTCATCTCCACTTAGGGTATCCGTAGGTAATGCGAATCTTAAGCAATCTGCTGGTATCTATCTTGGAAGTAGATATTCATATGCTAATAAGAAAAACAATCAGAGTTTCTTTGGAGGATTCTTCTTTCAGACAGCGCAAGATTATATTACTAATGCTACTTTCATTGCTAGTTCAGATTCTACAATAGATCAAGGAAAAGTACTAAACAGAGGTTCTCAGTTGGCGAAGCCTGTAAACTTAGATGGTTTTAGAAGCTTAAGAGCCAATGCAACTTACAGTATGCCATTAAAATTTATCAAAACCAATTTGAATATCAGCGGAGGTTACAATTATTCGAAGTTGCCTGGTCTTGTAAATAACAAGCTTACCTCTACTATCACTAACAACTATAGCACAGGATTGACCTTTGCTAGTAACATAAGCCAGTACGTAGATTTCAATGTGAATTACAACCTTAACATAAGTAACTCTGCTACAACAGGGGGCACTATAGCTAATAATAACTTTACAAATCAAGGTACGGGAGTAACGCTAAACCTACTGAGTAAGAAAGGCTGGTTTGTACTAAATGACGTAAGCTATCAAGTAAATAGTGGATTGACTGATGGCTTTAACCAAAACTTTGTATTGTGGAATGCAGGTGTGGGTAAGAAGTTTTTCAAAGGGCAAAAAGGAGAGTTGAAGCTATCAGTGTTTGATTTATTGAAGCAAAACCAAAGTATCACAAGAAATATTACAGGTACTTACAGAGAAGATGTATTGACTAATGTATTACAACAATACTTTTTGCTCACGTTTAGCTATAACCTAAAGAATTTTGGTACAGGAGCTACTGCAGCTAAAGGAAATGGTGGAGCTAATGGTGCGCCGGCTAAAATAAAATTATAGATACAGGCTTTAGTTTTATATCTTGTATTACAGATGCAAGACAACTATACAATAACTACAGCTGGCGAAGAAGAAATTGAGGCGGTATCATTTGAGGTTGTGTTCGAAAGGAATAAAAACAGGTTGCTAGGATTGGTGATGGGTATAGTACAACAGCAAGAGGATGCAGAGGAAATAGTGCAAGACGTATTTGTGAAGTTGTATCATAAGAAAGAAGAGATGCTTGATAATCCTTTACTTGATACTTGGTTGTACAGAGTAGCTATCAATACCTCGCTCGATTGCTTGCGAAAAAAGAAAGCCGAAAGAAGCGGAGGATTTTTGCAAAGGGTTTTTAAGATAAGCAAAGAGGAGATTCCTGCTACTTACAATCACCCGGGAATACAACTTGATAAAAAAGAAGATGCTGTTTTATTATTTGCTGCATTAACTAAAATACCAGAGCAACAAAAAATAGCATTTCTTCTACAACAGATGGAAGGAAGGCAAGTAGCGGATGTAGCTACAATAATGGGAACATCAACAGCGGCTGCAGAAGGATTAATAAAGAGAGCTAAAGAGAATTTGAGAAAACAATTAAGTAAAGATTTATTTTCTACATAAAATTACAAGATGGAAGAAAACAAAAATATAGATCGTATTCTAAATTCGCTGCAAGGCGTAGGGCAACCGGAGGCCAATCCTTTTATGCTCACTAGAATCTTGGCAAAAGCTAAAGAAGTAGAAAAGCCTACCGCTTGGAATACCATTTTTAGTCTTCTACAAAATCCTATGGGCGCTCTTTCCTTAGTGCTTCTGGTACTTGCAATAAATGCCGTTTTTCTTTACAACAACAATAAACCATCGTTTGATGCGGGCAATAGTCTGTCTTCTGTTACGAATCAAAAAGCAGATTTCAATATAGATTTTAAAAGCATTTACGATATAGAAAACACAGAACAATAATGGGATCTAACTCAAAACCTACTTATTTAGTCATTATTATTATCATCTTAATCTTAAGCAATATTGCCTTGGGCGCAGCTTGGTGGTATAGTGAAAAGAACAATGAAAATCCCCACAGAATGGATAAGCCATCTCCAATGGGGGCTTATTTAAAAAAAGAAATTGGCTTTTCTACAGCACAATTAGCACAGTTTGATTCTTTAAGAGCTAAGAAACGTATAAACGATAAGGAAATATATGGAAGTATTAGAGAATCTAAGCAACAGTTATTTAAAAGCTTAGGCCGCAATAGTTTCTCAGATTCTGCAATAAATACGACGATAGAATTTGCAGCAGAAAAGCAGAAAATTTTCGAGGCTGGTATGATTGAATCATTAAAAGAAATTAGAGCGCTTTGTACCGAGGAGCAAAGAGCAAAATTTGATACAGGCTTTTATAAAGCATTCAATAGGAGTGCACAAGAAAAAAGTAAGTAATAAAATCTTATTGATAAAATGAATTGATAAATATGACTATCAGTATTCATTTTTTACAGTTAATTTTTTCTGAGTCTTAATCGTCAAAAAAATATTTAATACTGTTTCTCTTTCCTTTTGTCTTCCCACACGAGCTTCTGATTGGCCGCTTCTTTTTCAAAATTTGGGAATTTTCCATCTCCACGCCCAGTGATACCACCATCGGGATGACCTAATAACTGACAACTATCATTGTACAGATTACTGAAAAAATCGCAGCAGGGAGCAGTTTCATAGTACACTAAAGCGCCTTTGTATTGATAACTATATATTTTAATAGGTGGGTTTGTAGGGTCCTCAGCTTCTACCTTTTTTACGAGTTCTTGCAAGCAGATAGGTAAGCTAGCAGTCTGTTCTGCTTTTACTGCCTCCTTGCTCTTGGCAATTTTAGCGTTGGGGCCGCAACAAGCAGAAAGAACTAATAACAATATCCAAGGAATTTGTTTCATAAAATGCTTTGAGATAAGAGAATGCCATAAAACTATCAAAATAATTTCACTATAGCATTGCATTCCCATTAATTTACCACAGTTTTGCAGCAATGGAGCGTTCAAATTTTGTAGATCAGATAAAGATTTTTTGTAAAAGTGGCCACGGTGGTGAAGGCAGTAAGCATTTCTTAAGAAATAAGATGACCGCTATGG
>JBBRHK010000215.1:0-5550 GCA_038222815.1 Chitinophagales bacterium | reverse complement strand
CTCAATAGGGTTCGGAATTGAGATAGACAAAGTTGTAAATATTAAAGCTATTTATTACAAATACACGAAAGCGCCCGAAATTGAATACGGTTTGCCTATCTATCAATTTACCTTTAATTACACAATGGATAACAAACGTTGAATAACAACGAACTAAATAAATGGACGAAGTCTATTAATTGTGTTTTATAATAGAAAGCTAGCCAACCTATATCTCCTCCACCCCAAAAACATCCTTCACCCTCACTCCCTTCTCCGTCATTTGCACTGTACAGCATTCATTTACCGCATCGTGCTCTAGGAATAAAATATAATCATTTTCTGCGGCTTCTTGTAGGTAGGATTGTTTTTCTTGTAGCGTTACAAGCGGCTGCATATCATACGCCATCACATAAGGGAGTGGTATGTGCGCCACACTCGGCAATAAATCAGCCATATACAAAATGGTTCTTCCTTTGTAAGAAAATTGCGGTAACATCATAGCTTCTGTATGTCCAAAGGCTAATCTGACTTGAATAAACGATGGAAATTCGTCTTGATGTGCATCTATAAATCTTAGTTGACCGCTATCTCTTATTGGAAGAATATTTTCTGTGAGGAAGCTCGCTTTTTCTCTAGCATTAGGCACTGTAGCCCATTGCCAATGACGGGAATGACTCCAATATTTTGCATTTTTAAAGGCAGTTTTTAATTCTCCATTTTCTCTCACGATGCTTCCACCACAATGATCAAAATGTAAATGCGTGAGGAATACATCGGTTATATCATCTTTAGTAAAGCCATTAGCTGAGAGCGATTTTTCTAATGTGTTGTCGCCATTCAAAAAGTAATGACCAAAGAATTTTTCATCCTGCTTATCGCCCATTCCGTTGTCAACAAGTACTAGCCTGCCTTCGTGTTGTATCAGTAAGCAGCGCATAGCCCAATTGCACATATTGTTGTCATTCGGAGGATTAAGCTTTTGCCACATACTTTTAGGCACTACGCCAAACATGGCTCCGCCATCTAGCATAAAATTACCAGCGTGGATGCTATAAATCTTCATATCACTTTTTGTAGTTCCGTCCATAAGAAATAATTTTTAAATGCTAGGCTGCTATCGAAGCTTCAGCTTTCGTTTTTCGCTCATTCATTAATGTTGCATAAAGCAGTAGAAATCCTATTGCAAAAAATGTAATAAGAAATAATACAGAATACTTCATACCTAGCATTTCTCCCACCAATCCAAATGTAAACATCCCAATCACGATGGCGATTTTTTCTGTAACATCATAATAAGTAAAGAAAGAGGAAGTATCTTTTGTCTCTGGCATTAGCTTACTAAAGGTAGATCTGCTCAGTGATTGAATGCCACCCATAACCAGCCCAACAAAAACGGCGATGGCATAAAAACAATATTCCACAGGTTGTTGTAAAGGGGCAAGTTCTACTTCTTTCAATCTTATTTTTTCGGAAATTGACCCTACCTCTGCTTTTAATTTTAATTCTTCGGCTTTGCTTTGTGCTTCTTTTAATTGTGCGATTTCTTTATGTTTTGGTTCTAATGGTTCTGCATAATTTGCAGTTAGAAAAGCTGCAACGCAGATTAAAATCCAAATGAGTACGACACCCATCAATACTTTTATATTCCCAAACTTACCGCTAAGTCTGCTAATGAAAATAGCTCCTGGTATGGCTACAAGTTGTATGATTACAACCGTTAGAATTAAATTAGTGTCTGCTAATGCCAATACTTTACTGCCAAATAATGTGGCTGCAAGCATTACCGTTTGTACACCCATACTATAAAAAAAGTAAGAGCGAAGAAATCTTTTGAGTACACTTAGCTTTTGTATTTGACCGTACACTTTTCTTATTTCTACAAATCCATCTCTAAAGATATTGCTGCCTTTTGTCGCAATTGAAGCCACACTATCTGGCAAGCGAGCAAAACTTATTTGCGCAAAGCCAATCCACCAAAGCCCTACTAGCACAAAGGTCAATCGTAATGGCAAATAGGAATTTGGAATAGCCAATACTAATCCAAATGCAATCAATTGCATAATAACAGAACCTATGTAGCCGAAAGTGAATCCTCTTGCACTTATTCTATCTTGGTCTGCCCTTGCGGCAATTTCTGGAAGGTATGCATTGTAAAAAACTAGGCTACCTACAAAGCCCATACCGGACAGCATAAATGCAGCTATACCTAATCCAAGATTCTCTGGCCCTGTAAAAAAATACATACACATACATCCTATTCCACCCATATAGCAGAAGAACTTCATAAAGCTTTTCTTATTACCTCTCGTATCTGCGATAGATGTAAGAATAGGATAGCTAAATGCGATGATAAGATATGCAGAAGCCAAAGCATAATCATAGAGCGATGAGTTTACAAACTTCCTCCCCATAAACGTCACTATATCTGAGCCGCTTTCGTCTCTAGCTATTTTAGAAAAATAGATTGGAAAAAATGTGGTGGTGATTACGAGATTATACACGGAGTTAGCCCAATCGTACATAGACCATCCGTTAATCACTTTTTTTGAAGCTGTTTGCATCGTATTTCAGTAAGGTTAAGAAAGGGTAAAATACAACTTTAGTAGTAAAACTAAGCGGCTATGTAATTATACTTTAGCAATATAAGCAGAGCAATACCTAGGAGGATGCGATAAATGCCCCATACTCTGAAGCCATATCGTTTTAAGAAACTAATAAATCCCTTGATAGCTATCAATGCCGTTACAAATGCAACAATATTTCCTACGGCGAGAATTTTTATTTCTTCTCCATTAAAGCCGCCTTGCTCTGTATAATATTTTAAAAGTTTATATCCAGTAGCAGCGAGCATTGTGGGTACCGCTAAGAAAAAAGAAAACTCTGCGGCTGCGCTTCTAGTAAGCTTTTGCTGCATACCACCTATAATACTAGCGGCACTCCTACTTACACCAGGCACCATTGCTATACATTGGTAAAAACCAATAGTGAGGGCATTTAAGAAAGTAACCTCTTTTTCTGAGGTCTTAGTAGGATTGGTAAAAGCTTTATCAATAAATAATAGAATGACACCACCCGCAATTAGCGCAATAGCCACTGTAGTTGTACTTTCTAGCAGGTCATCTATTTTATCCGAGAAAAGAAAGCCTAAAACGAGAGCAGGTATTACACCAACTATGAGTTTTAGGTAAAAATTTAAGTTGCTAAAATTGAAAAACTTTTTCCAGTATAAAACTACCACCGCGAGAATAGCTCCTAGTTGAATAGCGATAGTAAACATTTTTGTAAACTCGGAGGTGGGAACTCCTAAAAGCTTTTCTGCAATGATCATATGGCCAGTACTACTGATGGGCAAGAACTCTGTAAGTCCTTCTACTACTGCAATAATAATACTTTGAATAAAATCCATAAAGATTAAAATTTGGACAAATAAAAAGAGGCTATTGTTAAGCCTCAAATATTTTTAAATTAATTGTTTTAGTAAAATTTAAACAGTCTCGTTTTTCTTCGGCTTACGCATAATAGCAAATATCTCTATGCAAAATCCTACGATGATAAGAAATGGCGCAACAGTGATACGCATTGTGCTATACACTTCCGCATCATTAAATACTTTAGGATCGGAACTCTTACCACCTGCCATTAAGAAAAAGCCAAGTGCAAGCACGGCTAGGCCTATGCCCATCCATAAAAAGTTTTGCTTGTCAAATAATACCTGATTAGTCGTAGTCTTATTTTTAGTTGCTGTAGCCATTAGTTATAAATTATGAGGTGCAATATAAAGAAATATTGACTGTTACTGTAGGGGCAAATTTTAATAAAGTTCGTCGAGTTTCATTTTAAGGTACTTTATTACTGCCCTGTGTGTACTTAGTAAAGTAATAGTGACGCCCAGTACAAGTATTAATAGGGATAGCCAAATAAGCCCTTGAGTGTCGTGTAAAGCCCTAAAACCAGGCACTTGGTTCTCTACAAAGGACACCGTAATCCATATTAGGGCAATGGCAATTCCTGCGGAGAGTAGCCCATTTAATAACGCCCTTATATTGATAGGTTTAGCAATAAACCATCTTGTAGCACCCACCATCTGCATTGTTTTTATTAAAAAACGATTACTGTACATCGCTAGTCGAATGGTATTATCTATACTGAATACCACTATGATCGTAAATATGATGGCTATAATTAAAGACACAATTGCCGCGGTTTTTACAAAGCTGCTCACTTTGGCTACGGTCTCAGTGGGGAATTGGAATTCTGAAATTACGCCAGGGAAATTTGCATTTAAGGAATTGGACAGCGCTGTAAGACTATCCTTCTCAGCATAATCTGCCTTTACATAAAAGTCGATGCTTTCTGGTAAGGGATTATTGCTTAAAAATGTTTTCCAAGTGGTATCATTTTCTGCATTCCATAGCTCAGCAGCCTTTTCTTTGCTGATAAATTCCACCTTCTTGGTGTAGGGTAGTGCAGTTAAATATTGCGTAAGGCTATCTTTCTCTATTTTAGATGCGTCTCTATTAAGATAGGTGTGTACTTGAATACTTTCTTTAAAAAAATCGCCAGTTTTACGAAGGTTCAGTGTAAACCATCCTACAATACCAAATAGGAATAATACAACGGTTACACCAATGATGGTACCTATATAACTAGTTTTTCCTTTCTTAGTAGATATTTTTCCGAGTTGTGCCATATTGGATGTTGTAAGCTAGTTTTTAGTTTTGGGGTTCATTACCGAGCAAAAATAAGGTTTTAGAAAGGTTTCAATTATTTTCGCAACAACTTCAACGAAAACGATGAGTTTTAAAGAAGCGCAGTATAAAATCTTTTCTACTCTGGTAGCATCAAATATATTTTTTATGCTGCACAGATGGGTGCTATTTCTTTGTTAAAATAAACCAAACGTTTTTTACAAAAGAAATATTGGCGGAATTATAGGCAGATGAAGAATGATATACCTTAGAACGGAGCGTTTCTCCACGGCGAACAGGCTCCGATGAAGTTCAAAGAAAGTAAAATGTTGACAAACAAAAATAAAAATGAAGCACAGCTTCATCAAAAATAAAAGTTGATTATGGAATACAATTTTGGTGAGATAGAAAGAAAGTGGCAGCAGCAGTGGAAGGATGATAAGACTTATAAAGTAGAAAATGATTTTACAAAACCGAAGTGTTATGTATTAGATATGTTTCCTTATCCGAGTGGTGCAGGCTTGCATGTAGGGCATCCACTAGGATATATTGCTAGTGATATTTACTCAAGGTACAAGCGGCTGAAAGGCTTTAATGTACTGCATCCTATGGGGTTTGATAGTTTTGGATTGCCGGCAGAGCAGTATGCTTTAGAAACTGGTCAGCATCCTGCAGATACCACAGAAAAAAACATTGCAACCTTCAAAGAGCAGCTAGATAAAATTGGTTTCTGTTATGATTGGGATAGAGAAGTACGAACGAGTGACCCTAATTATTACAAATGGACACAAACAATTTTCTTAAAATTATTTCATAGTTATTTCTGTAATACACAGCAAAAAGCTAGACCCATTGAAGACCTTATTGCTAAATATGAAAG
>JBBRHK010000214.1:0-5577 GCA_038222815.1 Chitinophagales bacterium | reverse complement strand
CAGGCTTTGCAAAAGCGTTGCTATTCCTATAGAAAATAGGCATCGGGCAGATGGGGATGCAAAAGCTACTAGTATTTTATTTGAACGAATGCTTTCATTGGGAGGTCAATTATTTATTGATGAAATGCTGAAGAAGGCTTCAGGTGATCAATACCTGCCACTACAGATCAGTAAATCCATTATCAATAATTTACCAACTTGTGCAGGTGTTTATTATTTTAAAGACGAGAAGAAAAAAGTATTGTATGTAGGAAAAGCGATTAATATCAAAAAGAGAGTATTGAGTCATTTTACAAGCTTTAATACTGGAGATAAGCGGCAGAATTTCTTAAGACAAATTCACGATATTAGTTTTGAAACCTGTGCTAATGAATTGCATGCATTGGTGCTAGAAAGTACCGAGATAAAAAGACTTTGGCCAAAGTTTAATCGCTCACAAAAAGAGCCATTAATCAAGTATGCATTGTATAGTTATGAAGATAGAGCCGGATACATACGACTGGCACTTGATAAAAAGCGTAAAAATATTTCCTGCCATTGTACATTCAATTCCTTGCACGATGCTGTGGAGCAAATGCGTCAACTTGTTGCGGATTTTAATCTTCACTTACCATTTTGTTTTATGGTAAAAACAATCGCAAGTATTACTTTGGCTGAATGTAATGACACGGTAAAAATGTACAATAGTAAAGTGCGTAAAGCCCTTGAAGCATTGGATTTACAGCTGCCTTCTTACGCTGTGATGGAAAATGTAGAGGAAGAGAAAAAAACACTTTGTTTGCTGGTAGAAAAGGGAAGTTTTTGGGGAATGGGCTATCTTGATGTACAAGATCCCAAAAGTGATTTGGAGCAATTAAAAAACATATTACAGCCTTACCGAGATAATAATTTCATAAGAAATAGTCTCCATCATTACGCACTAGAAAATCCAGAAAAAGTATTGCACTTTTAACCTTACAACTATATAAATATTCCACTCAATTATAGACTGGATTTTTCTTCAATTCATTAAAGCTGCTTGCCATTTTAATTCATCACTAGAATTTTGAAAACTGTTAAGCGATAATCTAATTTCTTTTATATCTATTACTAACTTACATAAATTTGCTTCCGCACAGAACTTTAAAAAACTTACCATTCACAACTCAGAACTCACAACTATTCTTAATATTCCAGCTTCTTCAACTTTGGAAATCCTACCCAAGTACCTGCAACGATAAGCACACTCATAGCACCGCCGATTACAATTGCATTGATCGTTCCAAACATTTTTGAAGTAATACCGCTTTCAAACTGACCCAGCTCATTAGAAGAATTGATAAAAATCATATTGATAGAAGATACTCTACCGCGAAGTTCATCTGGTGTTTGTAATTGAGTAATGGTACCTCTTACTACTACACTAATACCATCTAAGAAGCCAGCAATAGCTAGGGCTGCAAAGCTTAGCCAATATATTTTTGATAAACCAAAAACAATGATACATAGTCCGAAACCTGCTACTGCTAGCAGCATTTTCATACCTTGTCTTCGTTTCATAGGCATTGCGATAAGGAGACCCACACTTATAAGTGCGCCAAGGTCCATAGCCGCATTAAGAAAGCCATATCCCACTGGTCCTGTATGCAGTACATTTTCTGCTATCTCTGGTATGAAAGCTACTGCTCCGCCAAAAAATACGGCAAATAAATCTAAAGAAATGACACTGAGTAGCGTTTTATTATACCATACATATTTGAATCCACCTTGAATGGATTTTAATTTAGATTCCTTCACTTGAACTGGTGTAGGCGGTTTTGGTTTGATGAAAAAACCTACAATTAAAGCGATAATAATCAATGCCGCTGCCACAAAATAGCTATTAGATATTCCAAGTATGGCAATAAGTAACCCACCAGTAGCATGGCCGGTAACCGAGGAAATTAAGTAAGCAGAAGAATTGAAAGTAATAGCCGTTTGTAATTGATTTCTTGGCACTATTGCAGCTATCATAGCCGTACCAGCTGGACCAGAAAAAGCACGAACAATACCTGTACAAAAAACTGCACATAATATAAACTTTATTAGACTTTCGTTGCTAAAGGAATACCAGTTAGAGCTTACAACAGCAAGGAAGATGGCGCAGATAGCATAGAGGAAATAAGAATTTAATAGTATTTTTCTTTTGTCTTGAGTGTCTATAAAATGACCTGCAAAGAGTCCTGTTATCAATGCTGGTATAAATTCTGCAAGACCAGCCATACCTACAGTAAAGGTGTTAGCCAAGTGGAAAACTTGGTAAATAACAATGGTAGTAATCATTCTTATCCCAAGTGTGAAGCTTAGCCTGGCAGATACAAATTGCCAAAATTCTTTAGGGAGTTGTCTTATGGACGTTTCAGGCATATAGTTACGGCAGTGTTATATAATGACTTCCATCTTCATAATCTTTATCTAAAGCTTCTATGATCGTTTGTAAATGTTTTTCATTACCTAAAAAGTCGGCATTTGATGCATCTACAAAAAGTGTTTTTATATTATGCTGTTTGATATATTGGGTGTAGGTTTCCTGTAAAGAAAATAGATATTCATTCGGGATGGTTTGCTCAAATGTTCTATTTCTTTTTTTAATATTCTCTTGTAGCTTTTGTACAGGAGTATGTAAATAAATAAGAATATCTGGCTGTACTATCTGTGGATTTATAATCTCAAAGAACTTTTGATACAACCGAAATTCCTCATCAGCAAGATTAACCTTTGCGAAAAGTAGGCATTTTGTAAAGAGATAATCGCTTACGGTTACATTTTGAAATAAGTCTTTAGTATGCATTAAATCCTTTAGCTGCTTATAGCGTTCTGCCATAAAAAAAAGCTCTACAGGAAATGCATACTGCGTAGGGTTTTCGTAAAACTTACTAAGAAATGGATTGTCTGCAAATTCTTCTAAAATAAGCCTTGCATTGAGGTGCTTACTTAATAAGTGAGAAAGGGTGGTTTTACCAGCCCCTATATTGCCTTCGATAGTTATAAAATTATACTGCATGCCTTTGGCAAAAATAACGGCTATAAAGAAATAGTTGTTTTTATTTTGTTCACATTGCCTTTGTCTTTACTAGTAGCTAATAATTCGGCAACTGTCAGTTTAAAAATTGGATGAATAACAGTAGCTGAGATATCATTTAACGGAGCTAGGACAAAATTTCTTTCTTGTAATAGAGGGTGGGGTACAAGGAGCTTTTGCTGACGAATGATTTTATTCCCCATTAAGAGAATGTCGATGTCAATTGTCCTAGGGCCATACTTTATTTCCCTTTTGCGACCCAGTGTTTGCTCAATGGCTAATAACTTTTGAAGGAGTTTCCCCGGTGTAGATGAAGTTTCTATTTTAATTACGCAATTTATAAATGTAACTTGCTTAATTGGTCCCCAAGCCTCCGTTTCATAACAGGGACTAATGGTAATTACCTTGCCGACTTGTTCATTTATACTATGAATAGCTTGAGTTAAATAGGATATCTTATCCTCAATATTAGACCCTAAACTTAGATATACATTACTCAAGGCTTTTTTTGTGCAAAGTAAAGAATCAAAAATAGAAGACAATATTTATTCTTACTATTTTACAGTAGTTTTACGATTATAGTTAAACCGATAAGCAATTTAAATCGATGAAAAAATATAGTCAGCTAACGGCAATGTTAGCTATTACAAAAGCTAGTCTCCGGGCAATGCTTAGAAGCCCAAGTGCTATTATCTTTACGTTTTTGTTTCCATTTATTTTTATTATTGTTTTCGGTTTTATAGGTAATAGTAATGGTGTTCCTGTGTTTAGGGTAGTGTTGCAACCCGGATCTGACACAAGCAACGCATTTTACCAAGCGCTAGCTACATCTGATAGGATTAGTTTTAAACAGTACAAATCCGATGAAGAATTACAACTCGACTTGAAAAAAGGTAAGCTTGCTGGTACATTGATGATTAAAAAAACGAATCAACAAAATCCACAATACAATTATTCAATCACAAGTACGAATGCCAGTAATGATCAATGGCCTCAGCTTAGAGAATATTTGATAAGTGTAAATAATAAATTGAGCACTGCTACCTTTCCTAATAGGCCAGAGTTTGCTACGCTTGATTTTAAATATGAAAGAGATATTACAACGGTCAGAGAATTTAAAACGATAGATTTTATTTTGCCAGGGCAGTTGGGCTTTTCTTTACTAAGTACAGGTGTTTTTGGAGTTGCCTTTATGTTTTTTAATTTGAGGAATCAAACGGTATTAAAGCGATTTTATGCTACACCCATCAACAGGGTTTTTATTGTATTGGGAGAGGCCTTGAGTAGAGTATTATTTCAAATGATTACAGCAGTTGTGATAATCGGAGTAGGCTATTTTTTCTTCGGTTTCACACTAGTACATGGCTTTGTTACGGTCTTAGAGATGTTATTGTTAAGTTTTATTGGGCTCTTAGTTTTTATGGGTTTTGGTTTTATCATAAGCAGTTTGGCGAAAAATGATAGCTCGATTGCTCCATTTGCAAATCTTATTACTCTACCACAATTTTTGCTAGCAGGGACATTCTTTTCTATAAGTGCCTTTCCAAAATGGCTACAACCTATTTCGAATGTCTTGCCTCTCACACACCTCAATACAGCTATGAGAGCTGTCGCTTTCGAGGGTGCAAATATTTGGGATGTGAGAACACAAATAGGGATTTTATTGTTATGGGGTGCAGTGGTATACGCTATCGCTATCAAAGTTTTTAAGTGGGAATAATTTTTAAGATGAAAAGACAGTTAGGGTTAATCAAAGCTTTTTTTATTGTGCTGTTTTTCTTGGCACTAGTGGTCACGCTTTTTTCGTTAATTATTCCGAGTAGGGTGGTAATATCTCGTTCTAAAGAAATTGAGGGTTCTTCTGATAGCGTGATGGCTACTATTAAGAATTTGAATACTTGGCAGAATTGGTTTCCTGCAATAGCAGCGAATAAAGAGAAGCTCACATCTGTTAGTAATACAGCGACTTCGATCAATTGGTTGTATAATGGCAGACCTTCAAAAATTGAAGTACTTGAATCACAACCCAATGCCATAAAGTTTACTTACGAAGACTCTAATAATCCACAAGTAGAAAACATCATAAGTTGTTTTCCCGTAGAGAATAAGCCAAACACCTCAAATGTAGAATGGACAGCAGTTACAAAACTAAAATGGTATCCTTGGGAAAAGTTTTCTGGTTTATTTTTTGAAAAAGTTACCGGTCCGGGTTATGAGTATGGTCTTGCAGAGCTGGATAAATTTGTGAATGGGAGAAAAGACTTAGAGGATTAGTGGGTCTAAAAAGTTTAGTGTTTAGAGTTTAGGGTTTAGTTGTACACCATATTTGTTATAGATGTATTTGGATTTTTCTAATTGAATATGCCCTAAAAATGCTGTTAAACTTTCGCTTACTTTTGAGCTCTCATAATATACGTTGACGCCAAGTTTGGTTGATAACTTTTTATAAATGGTAAATTTATGGAAATTAAGCTAAGACAAATGCGTCATTTTAGTACAGAATTTAAGAAGGAAAAAGTCCAGTTAATAGCAGAACG
>JBBRHK010000213.1:0-5582 GCA_038222815.1 Chitinophagales bacterium | reverse complement strand
AAGCCAGAAGAAGCAAAAGAAGAAAACGATAAGGATGAGAATAAGTAAACAGGTTTAAATTAAAGTTGGCTCTTGTCGTTGCTTAATCTGATAACTAGACTTACTTGATCTAGTTGTCAGATTAAATGGTACTGTCTCATAAAGTGTGTAAGTCATTAAGTCCTTGGGGTGCACCCCAAGGACTTAATGACTTTTTTTATAATTTTAAAAACACATTTTATTTATGGACAACGAACAACAACTTACGGATGCTTTTTTGAAGCAACTCAAAACAGGGGATCAACTCAACAGTTTTTTAGCTCAGCTACAAAAGCGGGGTATTGAAAAGATTTTAGAAGGAGAACTAGATGCGCATTTAGGCTATGATAAGCACACTAAAAGTGCTTCTTCTAATGCCCGCAATGGTACATCCAGCAAGAAAGTAAAAACCTCCTTTGGCGAGTCTACCATCGAAGTGCCAAGAGATCGAGATGCTTCTTACAGCCCTATGCTAGTTCCCAAAAGGCAAAGTATGGTAGATGGGTTAGAGAATGTCATTGTATCTCTTTATGCCAAGGGGATGAGTGTTAGTGATATTGAAGAGCAAATAAGGGAGGTATATAATTTTGAAGTATCCACTTCCACTATCTCCAGAATTACAGAAGCAGTAACCAACGATATTATTGCCTGGCAAAACAGGCCATTAGATCCAGTTTATTTAATTGTGTGGATGGATGGTATTGTTTTTAAGGTAAGAGAAAACAGTAAAGTCATTAATAAAACCATTTACTTAGCTGTAGGACTCAATAGGGACGGGAAAAAGGAAGTGCTGGGTATGTGGTTGGGCAAAAATGAAAGTGCAGCTTTTTGGCTAGGTGTACTGACAGATTTAAAAGCAAGAGGCGTAGAAGATATGCTCATTACTGCTACCGATAACCTAAATGGATTTACGCAAACCATCAAACAAGTGTTCCCTCAATCACAAACACAAATCTGTGTAGTGCACCAAATCCGCAACTCTGCCAGGTATGTGGTATGGAAAGACAAAAGGGAATTTGCCAAAGATATGAAGCAGATCTATGATGCGCCTACTAAACAGGCTGCCAAGGCTTCCCTCGAACATTTTGCTTCGCAATGGAATCACAAATATCCATACGCTATAAAATCGTGGAAAGACAACTGGGAAGAGCTCACTGTATTTTTCGACTTTCCTCTCGAAATCAGAAAGATAATTTATACCACAAATCTTATTGAGAATCTGAACGGGAAAATAAGAAAGTACACTAAAAATAAATTATCATTCCCCACAGATGAAGCTGTTATGAAATCTGTATTTTTGGCTCTGAGAGAAGCAACAAAAAAATGGACAATGCCCATTCACAATTGGGGCTTGATCCTAAATCAGTTCTTAACTATCTTCGAAAAAAGGGTTCAGCTTTAAATAAAGCCAAACCCTAATAATTTTAACTTACACACTTAATGGGATAGTGTCTTTGGTAAAATCTGTCAACGAAAACTATGGAGCTTCAAATTTTAAACTTACAACTCACCACTCACAACTTACCACTCACAACTTACCACTCACAACTTACCACTCACAACTAACTCCTTACTCCCTGCGGTATATACATAAAACCCTTCACCAGATTTTGCGCCAAGGTTTCCGGCCATCACCATATTTACTAGTAACGGACAAGGTGCGTATTTTGGATTACCAAAACCGTCGTGTAATACTTTCAATATACTCAGACAAACATCTAGCCCTATAAAATCTGCTAGTTGTAGCGGTCCCATAGGATGAGCCATTCCAAGTTTCATTACAGTGTCTATTTCTTCTACACCCGCTACGCCTTCGTAAAGACTATAAATAGCCTCATTAATCATTGGCATTAATATCCTGTTGGCAATAAATCCTGGGTAGTCATTTACTACGCAAGGCGCCTTGCCAAGTTTGATGCTTAGTGCTTTTATAGTTTCAGTTATTTCCTTAGATGTTGCATATCCATTAATGATTTCTACTAGCTTCATCACTGGTACTGGATTCATAAAGTGCATCCCTATAACTAGTGACGGGTCTTTGGTAACCGCTGCAATTTTTGTAATAGAAATAGAAGAAGTATTGCTAGCTAAGATGCAACCCTTAGGCGAAGCATCAGAAATTTGTTTAAATATCTTTAGTTTTAAATCTACATTTTCCGTCGCAGCCTCTACAACAAGATTGGCCTCCGCAACGCCAAGAGCTAAATCACTGTAGGTCGTAATATTATCAAGTGCCGTATTTTTCTGCTCTTCTGTGGCTTTCTCTTTGGCAATTTGTCGGTCAAAGTTTTTACCAATATTTGCTACGGCCTTTTTTAATTGCTCCTCACTTACATCCACCAAGTTTACTTTGTAACCCGCCTGTGCAAAAACGTGAGCAATACCGTTACCCATTGTGCCAGCGCCTATTACTGCTACTTTTTTTCCGAAGTTGTCTAAGTTTAATTTTGGAGGATGTACGTTTGATTCAGACATTAAATGACTAATTATTTGATTTTGACTCGTTGTATTTTTTTAATTCTTTGAATGGTTTTACTGGTCTAACCTTCTAACCTCCTAAACACCTAACCATTTCCTAAGCCACTCCCATCTTCTTCAAATGCATTGCATGAGATACAATTGCTTGTCTCATATGCTTGTACTCTATATACTTTACGTTAAACTCGTCGCAAGTACTCTTTATAATCTTGCTTATCTGCGGATAGTGTACGTGAGAAATTCTTGGGAAAAGATGATGTTCTATTTGAAAGTTAAGGCCACCCACTAACCAACTTACTAATTTATTTTTAGTAGCAAAATTTGCTGTGGTTTCTATTTGATGAATAGCCCATTCTTGCTCTATGTTTCCGCCTTCTCCAATACGCTCTGGGAAAGCTGTTTCTTCTACAGTATGTGCTAGTTGAAATACTACGCTAAGAATTAATCCAGCAAACATGGCAAGCGATAAAAAACCTACTAACCAAGGAACGAAACCCACCATATAAATAGGTAAGGCAATCATCATA
Source organism: Chitinophagales bacterium (assembly GCA_038222815.1). Classification (GTDB taxonomy): domain Bacteria; phylum Bacteroidota; class Bacteroidia; order Chitinophagales; family Chitinophagaceae; genus Ferruginibacter. Next base: position 2,559 of record JBBRHK010000213.1, on the reverse strand, counting down.
AAGTAGTAACCAATCTTAGCGGTCCAAAATGCAAAATGATCGAAAGCACTCATTTTCTTTATTGCAACAGCGCCTACTTTCTTCTTAAAGTACTTCGTATAATCTGTAGCAAAAACCCAGATAACAAGCAGCTGCGTGTATAGAAACCAAACATAAATATGCTGAAAACGATGAATCTTATACTTCTTTTGAGTGGCACACATACGAAGCATTGGCTTTATTTCAATGTCATCATCTATGCCATCAATATTAGTATAAGTATGGTGAATAATGTTGTGCTTATTATTCCACATAATAGCACTTGCGCCAAGGGCATTTACAGAAAATGCAGCTATTTTATTCCAGAATTTACTATCGCTAAAGCTACCGTGTCCGCCATCGTGCATCACATTAAAGCCAATAGCAGCGGTAAGGCCACCCATTATAAGGCACTCGCCAAAAGCTACCCAAAGGTTAGGGGTAAAAAATACAACGTGCACATACAATGCTAAGTACAAGGACCAAAATAGTATGGCTTTAAAATGCAAAGAGAAATCGCCTGTGCTTTTTAAATTATTATCCGTAAAATAATTGTTAACTCTCTTCTTCAGTTCTTGATGAAAGTTAGACTTGTTAACGTTCAAGAATTTTGGGGTAACTGCTTGCATAAATTTTTAGTTTAGGTCGTCTTTTTTATTAAGGCATCTAATGATGAAATGCCAATATGTTTTTTTGTTATAAATCCTTCTCCGTATTCTACACCTATTAGCTTGCCTAGCATTTTAGCTCTGTAAATCACTCCTTCCATAAAGCCTGGCGTAGAAATATAAGTTTCTGGCCCTTCTATATCTGGGTTATGAAATTGCGTAGCATAAGCCCTAATAGATTCTAGTTTTTGTTCAAATACATCAGTAATATCATATACTACATCTGGATCTAAATAACGGTCTTGTAAATACTGTAAAACGTATTTTGGTCTATAATGTTCTTGCTTTACTCCATCTATCTCCGTCTCTATCTTCAAAAGCCCACTAAGAAATGCAGCATCTATTACAAGTTGAGCACTCCTTCCATGATCTGGATGCCTATCTTCTGGGGCATTACATATCACTACCTCTGGTCTGTACTTTCTTATTTGTTCTATTACCTTTAGCTGATGAGCTCTGTCATTAATAAAAAAGCCATCATCCATTTTTAAATTAACCCTTGCATCTACCTTGAGAATAGCAGCAGCATTGGCAGCCTCCTTGTATCTAGTATCCACTGTACCTCTACTTCCAAGTTCCCCTTGGGTAAGATCTACAATAACAGTTTTCTTTCCTGCCATCTTTTCTTTAAGCAATAAGCCTCCACAACCTAATTCCACATCATCTGGATGGACGCCAAACGCTAACACTTCTACCATAGTAATCTAATAAAATAAGTACGCAAAATTAACCTAAAAAACGCAAAAAAAATCGTTGTTATCGTTAATTGTGTATTAGTGCATACTTTCCATAACTGACCAATTATAAGCGAGTTACCGCTTTTACATCGGCATAGCCATACATTCTTTGTACTTCCTTCACAAATGCCTCTACTAGCAAATCTTCTTTGAGTGGATTGTAGCTTTGTTTCAAGTTACTATCAAAGAAAAATGCAACCGTTTGATATAGCCGAGCCGTTACACCACCTTTATATTCTTTTATTATCTCGTAACAATTGTTACCTGTTTCTCTATTTATCAGCTTCATCAATACCTTTCCTTGATAAACGCTTAGATTTTTAATTGGGTCTGTAAATTCTTTTTTAAGTTCTTTTTCCCTAGAGTGGATGTATTTTTTTCTTATTGACTTATCAGTTGTAGAACCAAGATTAGCATTGATATCATTCATCACAGCGCCTGCACGTCTTGCGTAAGGGTAGGTCACATATACTGCATTTCGTAAGCGATTGTACTCTGCTGTCTTCGATGCATTCCATCCATTTCTAAACCCATAAATGTATACGTACTCTAAAGTGAGAACGGGAATAGTGTCGGCATTATATACAATGGCCTCTCTGGTAAGCGTATCATTTTGTGAATACTGCGCCTTGCCGGAGATCACCGAAAAAAGACATAGTAAAATTAGGAAGATTCTCAATAGTTATTTATTTGCCTTATTAAAGTTAAAAAGGAAAATTCATTTTGAGCCAAAAAATAGGAATTTGATACGTTAATTTAAACTAAGCATTAGCAAACAGAAACATATAAGCAAGACCAGCAAGTGATAGAAGTAACACAATAATCTGAGCATTCTTCTTCATCTTACTTCTAAATACCATACTTAGCATTAAGCCCATACTCATCACAATAAGACCTAGCCATACTAGATTAATGTAAGGGAAAATATAAGTTTTCACAGTTACAAAGTCTATTAATCCTTGGGCTTCTTTCACGCCTATTTTTACTGCGTTATCTTCCCCAATCCCTGCAAAGCGCACAAAAAGGTTTTGAGCAAATAAGGTGTCGTCTATAAAATTTACATTGTTTCCCTCTACTTCTATCATTGGGTTTACAGTAAAGTTTTTTCCTTCTTTGGTCTGTACCGTTACTTCAGC
>JBBRHK010000212.1:0-5611 GCA_038222815.1 Chitinophagales bacterium | reverse complement strand
AACAAGGGCGTGCAACTATCAGATATTAAAGAAGTACACTCCCACCCAATGGCTATTTTACAGTGTTTAGATTATTTAGAAAAGTACAATTGGAGACTGGTAGAAACAGAGGACACTGCACTAAGTGCAAAGCATATTCATCAGTACAAGAGCAAACATATAGCTGGTATTGCTAGCAAGCTTGCGGCAGATACTTATAACCTAGACATTGCTGCGTCTAGCATTCAAACGATGAAGAAGAATTATACTCGGTTTCTAATTCTTCAAGATGGGAAGGAAGAGCATTTAATGACTGATGCAAATAAAGCGTCAATCAATTTCAATTCTAATCATACTAAAGGAAGCTTGGCAAAAATACTTTCTGTAATAGCTGCGCAGAATATTAATCTGAGCAAACTACAAAGTATGCCCATCCCGGGTAGTCATTTTGAATATTCTTTTCATGCAGATCTAGAGTTTGAAAAACTTGGAGACTTTGAAAAAGCTATGAAAAAGTTGAAAGGATTGACGGAGAAAATAAAGATTTTAGGAATTTATAAAAATGGAAAACTGTAATAAAATGGAAGTCGCAAAACGCCTTGAAGGCATTAATGAATATTATTTTTCTCAGAAGCTTAGAGAAATAGAAGGGCTAAATAAGGCTGGGAAGAATATTATTAATTTAGGAATAGGAAGCCCTGATTTACCTCCGCATCCTTCAGTGATAGAGGTGCTAGCTGAAGAAAGTGCAAAATTGAATAACCACGCCTATCAAAGTTATAAGGGTAGCCCAGTGCTAAGAAATGCCGTGGCCACTTGGTATGAGAAAAATTATAGTGTTGCGTTAAATCCAGATGAAGAGATATTGCCTCTCATAGGAAGCAAAGAAGGACTGATGCATATTTGTATGACTTACTTAAATGAAGGCGATCTAGTGCTAATCCCAAATCCTGGCTATCCTACTTACAGAAGTGCTGCTACAATTGCTGGGGCTAAGTGCATTGAATACACGCTTACAGAAGAAAATAATTGGATGCCCGATTTTGAGGAAATGGAAAATCATTTGTACTTGAACCGAGTGAAACTAATGTTCGTGAATTATCCGCATATGCCTACCGGGCAATTACCTAGCGATGAACTTTTTCAGTCACTGATACAGTTTGCTAAGAAATACGATATTCTAATTGTGCACGATAATCCTTACAGTTTCATTTTAAATGAAACGCCACAAAGTATGTTGGCTACAGAAGGGGCAAAGGATTGCGTCATAGAATTAAACTCCCTTAGCAAAAGTCACAATATGGCAGGCTGGAGAATAGGCGTGCTGTGCGGTGCAAAAGAAAGAATTAATGAAGTGCTTAGATTTAAAAGTAATATGGATAGCGGAATGTTTTTACCGGTGCAATTAGCTGCGGCGAAAGCTCTGTCTCTTGGTTCAGATTGGTTTGGAGGGCTGAATCAAATTTATAAAGCAAGAAGAGAAAAAGTTTTTGAATTATTAAGTTTATTAGGATGTGTATTTTCTAAGGAGCAAGCAGGAATGTTTGTATGGGCAAGGATACCATCTAGTTTTAAAGATGGTTATGCGCTTAGCGATAAAGTGCTTTATGATGCAAATGTATTTATTACTCCAGGTACAATCTTTGGTAGTGCCGGCGATAATTATGTGCGCATCAGTCTATGTTGTAAAGAAGAAAAAATTGAAGAAGCCATCACCAGAATAAAAGATTCATTATGATTTTAGCAGTTGTAGGTTTAGGATTAATAGGAGGTTCTTTTGCGCTAGCCGCAAAGGAAAAAAATCTGGTGTTAAAAGTTATTGGAGTAGATAATAGCGAAGCCAATATAGAGAAAGCATTGGCGCTCGGATTAATAGATGAGGCACAAGATTTAGAGGCCGCTGTCAAAAACGCTGATATCATTTACGTAGCCATCCCTGTAGATGCTACCATTGTGGTGATAGAAAAAATATTGCATTTAGTTTCTGCTAAGCAAATTGTTGTTGATTCAGGTTCTACAAAATATGCTTTGTGTGAAGCCTTGAAAAATCATCCTATGCGAGGACGTCTGGTCGCTTCACATCCTATGTGGGGTACAGAGAATAGTGGCCCAGAAGCTGCTGTGCGAGGTGCCTTCACAGGAAAGGCCTGTGTGATATGCGATCGAGAAAAAACGGATGATGACGCTTTAGAAGTTGTAGAAAAGATATACAAGGCATTAGGAATGCACAATATTCAAATGTCTGCAGCTAGCCACGACACTCACGCAGCGTACATTAGTCATATTTCTCACATCACCTCTTTTGCACTTGCGAATACAGTATTGGAAAAAGAGAAAGAAGAAGATGCCATTTTCGAAATGGCAGGCGGTGGTTTTGAAAGCACCGTACGTCTTGCAAAAAGTAGCCCAAGTATGTGGGCTCCTATTTTTATGCAGAATAGAGACAATGTATTGGATGTTCTGAATGAACATATATCCCAACTACGAAAATTTAAAGCTTGCTTAGAGAAAGAAAATATGGAGTACCTCAATGAATTAATGCAAAATGCCAATAGAATTAAAAAAATATTAAACTAATAATCTATGAATAATCAAGAACAAACAGTAACAAATACTATACAGGAAAAATGGAACAAGCGACCACTAATTATAAGCGGTCCTTGCAGTGCAGAAACAGAAGAACAAGTAATAGAAACGGCTGTAAGGCTTGCTGCTACTGGTAAAGTAGACGTGCTAAGAGCAGGAATATGGAAGCCAAGAACAAAGCCCGGATTGTTTGAAGGGATAGGAACAAAAGGTTTGCCTTGGCTTGCAAATGCAAAAAAACAAACTGGCTTGCCTATTACAGTAGAAGTAGCTACTGCAAAGCACGTGCAAGATGCACTTCAATTTGATGTGGATATGCTTTGGATAGGAGCAAGGACAACCGTAAATCCTTTTAGCGTTCAAGAAGTTGCTGATGCCTTAAAAGGTGTAGATATTCCTGTACTGGTAAAAAACCCTATAAACCCAGATTTAGAATTATGGACTGGCGCTTTAGAGCGTTTACAAAAAGTTGGTGTATCACAAGTAGGAATGATACACAGAGGATTTTCTTCTTATGGTAATACAGAATTTAGGAATGCACCAATGTGGCATTTACCTATTGAAATGAAAAGCCGATTCCCAGAAATGCCGCTCATCTGCGATCCTTCTCATATTTGTGGTAATAGAACCCTGCTGCAATCCGTAACACAGAAAAGTATTGACTTAGATTTTGATGGCATAATGTTAGAGTCGCACATAGACCCGGACAATGCCTGGAGCGATGCCAAGCAACAAATCACACCAGAAGTTTTTGCTCAAATGCTAGATGAATTAATTTGGCGCCACGAAAACACCGATGCGAAAGAATTCATTACAGCGCTCGCTACTTTGAGAGAACAGATTAATCAACTAGACGATGAGCTAATGACCATCCTTAGCCAGCGGATGAAAATTGCAGATAAAATAGGCGCTTACAAGAAAGAAAATGACATCACTATTTTACAAACCAATCGTTGGAATGAAATTTTAGAAAAGGCTTTCACTAAAGGTAGCAAGCTTGGACTAAGTAAAGATTTTATCACAAAGTATTTTGATGCGGTGCATTTGGAGAGTATCAATCATCAGAATGCGGTGATGAATGAGTAGGGGTAAGGAAGTATAAATTACGTTTTAAAATTGAGCATCATTTTTTTTAAAGTTGTTTAAAGGGAAAGGTCTAGTTTTAAGATGGCAGAAAATTAAATAGACAAGAGATTTTTTGTAAATTGCAATAACATCAATAAAAAAGTACTATGGCCATTTCAGAAATTAGGGAGCAGATTCATAAGCTAGTGGATGAAGCTACTGAAAGTCAGCTTGGTGCTGTTTTGCAAGTTTTAGAGCCTAAAGCATTTTATTATTCTAAAGAAGAAGTTGATTCGTTCTATAATCGTGCTCATTTATTTGAAGAAAGCGGTGACAAAGGAATGACGGTAGAAGAGTCGCATATTTTGATTCGCAATAAATTTAAGGGGAATGGCTTATAAGGTTGTTATTTCGCCTTTTGCACATCTTGATGAATATGAGGCTTTCCATTGGTAAGAGACACAGCGACCTGGGCTCGGAGAGGAATTTCTGAAAGAAATAGAAACTGTATATCATAGAATTTCTATGCATCCAGAATATTTTGGATTCATAGATGAAAAAAATATCTTACGGCATTGTTTGTTGCCAAGATTCCCATTCCTCATCGTTTTTCGCATCGTCAAAGACTCAGTACAGATTATTGCAGTCCACCACGCTAAGAAAGATCCAAGTAAAAAATATGGTGATTTAACTTAGGAATATGTTGAAGCGTTTGAAATGGTAATTGTAGAATTCTAAGAGTATTTATTGTTTTAGTGGTTCGGCTTTTTTAATTATAAAGTTTTGTCAGAGTGAGCTGTGTTTACTCTGAGCTAAACAAATAGTCGAATTCGAGTATTTTGTAAAATTATTATGCGATTAATGCAATGTTTGTTTGACCCGCCTTCTACAGCCTGTCCCGACTTTTCGGGAGCTCAGGCTGAGGATTAAGTATTGCAAACAGTAAAGTATTTGAGGTTAAAATATCAGCACAAATCTGAGAAGGGGAATCATACCTCCTTAAAGTGTTTTTAAGTTTAATCCTAGGTGCTGTTTTGCTGGTCAGATTATAAAGTCTCGTCAGAGTGAGCTTGTCGAACTCGGAACCGCCTTCGATAAGAAGATTCAATATCTTCTTTTTACAGGATTAACTCATTTCCATAATCAACTTTTGGTTCTTCCATTAAGAATAATTCAAGTTCTTTTTTATCATTAAAACCGCCAATCTTTTGTCTATAGTTTGCCGCCGTTTTTACGTTCTCTATTTCTAATTTTCTATTTCTACTAATTTTCAAAAATTCTTCTTCTTGGTCTATCCCTAAAAATCGCCTATTTGCTAAGTTGGCTGCAATACCCGTTGTACTACTTCCAGTAAAAGGATCTAAAATCCAAGCATTTGGTTTTGTGGATGCTAGAATAAGCCTTGTCAAGACAGATAGAGGTTTCTGAGTTGGATGTTTCCCACAGGATTTTTCCCAAGGTGCAATGGCATTAAGTTTCCAAACATCTTTCATTTGCTTGTCCCCGTTGAGTTGTTTCATTAAGTCATAGTTGAAATAATGAGGTACTTTCTCAGTTTTCCTAGCCCAAATAATTTGTTCAGTTGAATAGGTGAAAAAACGGCAAGAAAAATTTGGTGGTGGATTTGTTTTTTCCCAAGTAATTACATTCAAAATTTTAAAACCCAATTCAGTGAGTATTTGTCCAACTGAAAAAATATTATGCATTGTTCCACTGACCCAAATGGTCGCATCGTCTTTCATTTTGTCACGTACAGATGTAAGCCATTTTCTATTGAAATCATTAACGTATTCAAAGCCTTCTGATTTGTCCCATTTACCTTTGTTTACACTGACGATTTTTCCGCTTTGGATTGACAATCCATTATTGGATAAAAAATAAGGAGGGTCAGCAAACACCATATCCAACTTTTTATTTTTTCTTTTTGATTTTTTTTACTTCTTTATCAAAATCAGAAATAAACTTTTGGTCTTGAATTTTT
>JBBRHK010000211.1:0-5637 GCA_038222815.1 Chitinophagales bacterium | reverse complement strand
CTTTGAAACCTATTTGCTGTTGAGCATAAGCCGCAGGGAGAGTTACGGGCTTTGTAGGTAAAGTGTAATAATTATTAATGTACTGCTGTAACGAAATACCAATTTTATCATAATCAAAAGCACCACCTGCAGAAATGTTAGCAAAAGGAGCGGTAAGTTTTATGGAATCAATACCGTTTTGATTGCTGGCATTTAAAGCAATCGTATCTATAAAATACCTTGTGCCTGAATATTGCATACGCAATGCATCTACATATACATCTGCATCAAGCTTACGAGGAACCAAGCTTCTTACATCCAAATCGACTAAGCCAGAAAAATTAAATACACTGTCGTATAAATTCAAATTCTGCAATTGCATTGTATCTATTTGAATCTTTCCAGCAATTGTTGGATATTGATTTTGAATGTTTGCAATTACATCAAAGTTCAAAGCTGCATTAGGATCATTTGCAATTCCTCTTGCTTTTACAATACCTCTATTAATGTTTGCATTTACATCAACATTACTATAACTATAACCCTTAAAATCGAATCGACTCACATTTCCTGCTATGTCAGATTGCATTGTCTTTGGATCAAAACCACTTCCTTTCAATTTAAAATTACCAGCTACTGTTCCAAGCACACTATCTTGCTTAATTAACTTACCTATATTAAATCCTCCAGTTCCTAAAATTAAATCGTATTTCGCTTTTGCAGGATCTTGAATATTATTGACATACCCTTTTACTTTTGCATTGCCATAACTAGTAGAAACGAGCATATCCGTTACTATATTATTAGCGTTACCGGAAAGTTTTCCCTTTGCAGAAATTTGATTGGGTAGATTAATTTGCTCTAATACTGCTGGCGGTAAAAATCCTACAATCAACCCTTTTGTTAAGGATAAATTTCCAAACTGTACATCAAATTTCAAATTTGCAGGGTCTCTGAAGTTTGTCAATTTGAAATTACCATTCAAAGCAAAATCCTTCGCTGTAGTATTTATATTGCCTGTTACATTATTTAAATCCCCTTTAAATCTACCTGCTAGATTGATAATTTCTGGTAAGTCTTTTAATTTTTCCAATTGCTCCTTTGGGACCAATTTTACAAGATCTCTTTTATAGAAAGTGCTACTTAGTATTTGTAAATCATAAGCAAACTTCTTAGCGTCAGTTAAATTGTATAAAACTCCTTTAGCATTTATCTTACTGCCTGTAAGTCCCACTAATTGGAAGTATGGCAGATTCAAAGTGGCCAAGTTGCCTTGCAGTTTTGTATTTACATCAATATATTGCCCAGCAAATTGCGCAGGCGGTAAAGATGCTTTTAATGCAGGGACTAAATAATATATATCCTTAAAGGCAATTCTTGATCTGTCAAGTGTGGTACTAAGAAAAGTATTTCTTGGATTTGTAGTTATGGCGGGAAGGCTATCATAAGTAAGCAGCAAATCATTTTTTATCAATGACTTTGTTGTATTTATATATACATTGGTTGCCAATATTTGTCTTTTGGTCATTGCAAAGTTAGCGTGCACAGTGTCCAACTTAAAGCCGCTTTTATCTTCAAGCTTCAATTGAGTAACTAATGCTCTTGTGGTATCCACACTAAATAGAAAATCATTAATTCCAGCTTTGAGTGAAGAAATTTGAAGATGCCCGAAATCCAATCCATCTAATGCAGGTTTATTTACATCATCATACTTTAGGTTTGTATTATTGATAGATAAATTTGCAGTCTTAAAAAACCAAGGCGGCGTGTTGGTTATAATAGTATCAATTTTTGCTTTGCTAGCAATGGCGCTTTTAAAAATAAAATTGCTGCTGTCTATTACAATACTATCCGCGATACCTATGGATTGAGCAAGATTAAAAAACACATTCGTCATTCCAAAATTACCGATGTTGTTTTCATAATGTAACCCCGAGATTTGATCATCGATATTTACGTAAGCATTTCTTAACTGCAATTTATTTCCAGAAATGAACAATCCATTCTCCTGTGCATTCGTGCTATCAATAATCAAAATACTATCAGGAATCATTGTACCTTTAAAAGTATTCATCGTAAAACTTAGACCATCCACATCAAACTCATCTATGAAGAATTTTAATTTATCTGGCTGAAAAGTCTTTGTAGTTATTCTTGCATCTTTTACGTAAGCATTCATAGTATTTCCTGCATAAGCATCATTCATACTGAACCTAACATTTTTAAGAATCAATTCCTTTAGTGTAAGTTTCAATCCAGAAGTATCTTCTTTTACAGTTTTTGGTTGATCACTTGTTACGAATGCATCAATGATAAATTGATAATTAAAAACAGAATCCGTTGCAGGACGATTTAATTTTCCAACGATATTCTCTAACGAAACTTTTGAAATATCTATCTCTCCATTAATCAGTTTTAGCATACTAATATCAAGACCTAAAGCACCGCCATAAAGAAGTGTATCCTTCTTTTGATCCTCTACATAGATGTCTTTTAGATTCACCCATTTTGGGAGACTATAATCTATACTTCCTACGGTAATTTTTGTTTCTAATTTTTTGGTAAGAAAAGACACTAATTGGTTCTTAACAACCTTCTTTCCGTAAGGTATATTTATGAAGATAAAGACTAGGATGATTAAGGAAACTATAGATACCAACAGCCACAAAATTGCCTTGCCTATTTTCCGAGATATTTTGTTTAAAGAAGCCAATTATAGGAATCTGAATTGTAGTGGGTTAAATGTCACAGCCATAAGTACAAATTTAGTGCGTATTTCTATCAATACCATAATACATCTTCGTCATCGATTTTTGCGTATTTGCTGTTAAAATGTGGAATTGTTTCCACGAAAACTAAAATATTTTAAACCAGAGGAAGATATAGCAGTCAGTTTGAATGTGTCTCCCAATAAATAATCAGGTACGGGATTTGCAAAATTTAAACTGTAAAACACTTATTATGAAAACAATTACTGCCAGTACTAAGAGAGTAAAAAAGCTATTAAGTAGCTTTAAAATTGGTCTTTTTAAAACGGAAGGAATTCAGAGTTTACTGTTGCCAAATGCTGTTGTTTCGATCATCGAAATTGATAACACTGGAAGCATTCTTTTTTACTCCAGTTTTAATAGAAAAAGACTTGCAATGGTTGATTTCAATTTCTACTCTAACCTAGAGTTTAATGGAAAGGATTTTGAACGTACCATTCGTATTTCTGGCTCTACAGAAATTGTAAAAAACGAATTTCTTTTGAAAGAAGACGGTACTGAATTAATTCTTCTAAAGATGAAAATTGCTAGGGTTGAATTTCATTCCAATAAGAAATCAGTTTTTGAGGCAATTCCTAAAAAAATAAACAACTGGTTAAAACAATTGGTCCCTTCAAATAACTCACAAAATAGTCCACAAGTTGGATTCAATTAATAAAAAAAATCTCCAAATTAATTTGGAGATTTTTTTTGATATTTATTAGCTAATTTATTTTTTCTTAAAACTAGCGATTGCATTTTTAGTGAACTCACTTAGCACTAATTTACCGCTTATGGCGGCCCTTTCTTTTAAAAGGCTTGTCCAGTTTTCTGTTCCTTTCCAAAAAGCTTTTTTCAATTCTGCCATAGCATCAGGATTAGAATGGGCAAGCGTATCTGCAAGTCTTCTCACAGATTCATCTAAAGAAGCAACATTGGGATGTACTTCTGCAAATAACCCTTTTTTCTTAGCCCAGTCACTATTTCTCCAGCTAGAAGCATCTATTGATAAAGCAGTAAAAGCTGACGTACCTAATTTTCTCTCTACTGCAGGCCCTACTACGAATGGACCAATTCCTACGGCTAATTCGCTAAGTTTTATATCTGCTCCTTCTAAAGCAATAGTATAATCTGCAGCCGCAGCAATTCCTACGCCGCCGCCTACGCATTTACCTTGTACCCTTGCGATAATAAACTTAGGGCATTGGCGCATAGCATTAATCACATTGGCAAAGCCCGTAAAAAATAAGAGTCCTTCCTCTTCATTACTAATACTTACAAGCTCATCAAACGAGGCGCCGGCACAGAATGCCTTATCGCCATTACTTCTAAGTACAATTACTTTTGATTCTTTGTGGGTTCCTGCAAAATGTATTTCTTGGGCAATTTGTTCTAAGAGTTTTCCTGGTAGTGAATTACTTTGAGGGTGTCCAAATGTGATCGTGGTTACACCATTGTGCGTTTCTGTTTTTACAAATCCTTCGGTCATATAAAATAAAATTGTGCTTCAAAGTTATAGGGTTTTACAATGCGCAATGCATATAATACTTTGAGTTAACAAAAAAATTAGAGTAAAATGAATTTGGACTTTCTTTAATAAGAATTGGATAGCTCTATACTCCTTTCCAACTGCCTATAAATGAAAGAAACTCCGCCTTTCTGTCTCTTGAGATGCAGATAGTGGCTTCATTTGTTAGCACCGCCTCTGAAGAATCTGGCGTCAGATTTTTAATGTAGTTCACATTAACCAAGTAGCTTCGGTGTGTACGATAAAAGCCCTCTAATTCTGTGAGCTGCTCCTCGTAATCTTTTATATTTTTACTTACCAATATCTTATTGCCGTCTTTTAAAAAAATATTTACATAACTGCCTTCAGCCTTGAGGTGACTGATGTCCTTTACTTCTAAGAATAGACTACCATCACTCACTGGCACAATAATTTTCTTGATTTTATGCTCTTCCAAGTTGGTTTTAAGCGTGGCAAGTCTTTCTTTTATCAATGAATTACCCTTAATTTTATTTGCCTTCTCCACCGCCTTTACTAGTTGGTCTATCTGTAAAGGCTTTAGTAAATAATCAATGGCGCTTACTTGAAAAGCTTTGAGTGCAAAGTCACTGTATGCCGTCACAAAAATCACTTCAAAATTTACCTCATCAAAAAACTCAAGCAATTGAAAACCATTATAGCCCGGCATTTCAATATCTAAAAAAACAATATCTGGCTTTTCTTTTTGGATGAGCTTTACGCCCTGCACTACATCTGGGGCTTCGCCTATCACAATAATATCTTCACAATATTCATCTATAAAAGAACGTAAGATTCTTCTTGCCTTGGCCTCATCGTCTATTAATACAGCTTTAAGCATTCCTCAATATATTTTCTACAATTACGAGATTATTCTCTATTCTCGTTGACAACAAAAGTACTTTCTCCATTTCTAAATCAGCGATATTATTCTACTTACCTAATTAATTAAAAAAGGCCGGGTAGCTCTCCCGGCCTATATTAAGGCTGCAGCATAGGAACTCCCCAATCCCTTCTACAGCTTTAAGATTTTTATTTCCTAGTTGATGATAGGTAACAGCTAAAAGCTACTTCCATTTTCATTTTACTAGTAAATAGCACTTGTCAATCTCCACTTTTCCTCATTTAAACCTTAAATCTTCATTTATATGCACAAGGTCTATTTTTTATCCTTTTCACTACAACGAATTGTGTAAATCGTCACTTTGAGTTTGTAAAAGCACATAATTGCTATACAACTGGTCTTTAGGCTCTATTTCTTGCCTAGCAGTATATACTACTTAAAGGTTAAGCGATTTTTTCAAGCCTTCTGTTGTGTACTTAGTTAGATCAGCTTTGTCTTTTGCTACAATGTATTGTACCATAGCTGTACCATCAAAACTCAAT
>JBBRHK010000210.1:0-5666 GCA_038222815.1 Chitinophagales bacterium | reverse complement strand
CCTACAAGAATCACTTCGTCAATTTGTGAAGTAGATAAACCTGCATCTTTCAACGCCTGCTCACATGGTGCAAGACAACGCTTAAATAAATCATCTGCAAGAGATTCAAATTTTGCTCTAGTTAATTTCTTAACCAAATGCTTTGGCACTCCGTCAACTGCAGTTACATAAGGCAAATTGATTTCAGTTTCAGTACTAGAACTCAATTCTACTTTTGCTTTTTCTGCAGCTTCTTTAAGACGTTGTAAAGCCATAGGATCTTTGCGCAAGTCAATAGCTTCATCAGCTTTAAACTCATCTGCCAACCAATCCATTATAATTTTATCAAAATCATCACCACCAAGGTGCGTATCACCGTTGGTACTTTTTACTTCAAAAACACCATCGCCAAGATCAAGAATACTTACGTCAAAGGTTCCACCACCAAGGTCAAATACAGCGATTGTTTGGTCTTTACCTTGCTTATCTAACCCGTAGGCTAAAGCGGCGGCAGTTGGCTCGTTTACAATTCTGCGAACAGTAAGTCCAGCAATTTCGCCGGCTTCCTTAGTAGCTTGTCTTTGCGCATCGTTAAAGTATGCAGGCACAGTGATAACCGCTTCTGTAACTTCTTGTCCCAAGAAATCTTCCGCAGTTTTCTTCATTTTTTGAAGCACCATCGCACTGATCTCTTGCGGCGTATATAATCTGCCATCTATATCTATCCTTACGGTATTATTGTCACCTTTTGCCAACTTGTAGCTCCAGTGAGAACTCTCTTCTTTTACCTCATCAAATTGACGACCCATAAAACGCTTCACACTACTGATAGTGTTTTGCGGATTCGTAATCGCTTGTCTTTTTGCAGGATCACCCACCTTTCTCTCGCCATTTTTCAAAAATGCAACGATAGACGGCGTGGTTCTTCTCCCTTCCTCATTTGCTATTACCACCGGCTCGTTACCTTCCATTACAGAAACGCAACTATTGGTAGTACCTAAGTCAATTCCTATTATTTTTCCCATTTTGTGTTTTTTTTTATTGTTATGTGTAATAGTATTCAATGATTATGCCAATGGGGAGAGGGTGCAAAAATGGCAGTCGGTGGAGGAAAGTTTAGAAGGTTAGAAGTTTAGGCGGTTAGAATCGGCAAACTCGTTTAATAAACAATTTTTGGGTGTGATTACTAAGCTGAGTTTTTGGGGTGTGCCCCGTTGGGTCGTGCTATACGCTGTATCTTTTTTTGCCGCAGGCGCGACAAAAAAAAGGATGCCGCTTCTATCCCTCACACTAGGGCAACACCCTACTGAGCAAATGTGTAATCTCATTTAGTGTTAGTCTCAAGAGTTCTAAATAAATTTCTTTAAATAAGGAAATAGTTACCGTTTCGGTACCTGATTATTAAAGCGCCATCCACAGCTCTTGCTTTTGCCCTATCTAAGTACTACCAATCTAAGTACTATTTAAACGTAAAGTGCTTCTGACTCAAATAACTAAAGAGCGTAATAACTGAAATAGTGACAACCTGACTGAGCATCGCTTCCCAGTTCCAATGTTCTATCAAAAGTTTGAGGAGAAAATAATTAAGAATCAGATTGACAACGAAACTCAGCAGATATCTAAACAATTGGACTTTTCCTTTGAGATAAGAGCTAGTGAAAACAACATATTTATTTAATGCAAAGCCTACAACAAAGCAGACAGAACTACTCACGAGTAACGACAAACTATGCGGCTCAAAAACGTGAAAACCAAGGTCTATAATTCTACCATTAAAAACAAAATAGAAACAGATGTAAAATATCATTAGTCCTAAGACAGTATTGCCTGCGCCACAGGCCGCATACCTAAAGGTCTGCTTGCTCATTATTTTACTCACAGGCGGGTAAAATATATCAATGATGCTAATGATGAAATTTCTCATAAAGCGGTAAAAATAATGGGTTTTGGGAAATGTGGGAGAAGAGATTTGTGAATTAATTCAGATAGCCGTTTCTTCTAACCCAACTTCCAAGTGAGGCATTAATAAAAACTTTTTCAAGTTCTTTGGGATTACACTTTTCAAAATCTCGGGGTCGTCAGCCTGAGCTTGTCGAAGGCGGTAAAGATATAATAATCAATGAATTACAAAGTGTGTCACTAGCGGGTTAAAGAACTCTAATAGCTAAGTGGATTCATCTTAGTATGCCTGACTCTAAGCACCCTTATAATATCATTTTCAATACGATAGGAAATTCGATAATTGTGTTTTTCAAAAGCACGATAGCTAGAATCGTTGTTGAGTTTAAATTGGTCGGGCTTGTAAAACTCTGGATTATTTTGTGTTTTTTCTAGGGAGGCTAATATATCAGCCACAACTTTAGCTGCATTTTGAGGAGATTGAATACTTATATATTTATGCAAAGCCCTTATTTGCAGTTGTGATTGTTTAGTGAAAACAATCCTATATACTACCATTTCTTCACGATATTTTTCATTTCATCGAGGCTAACATACTCACCATTTTGGTACTCAGCTTCTGCTTCTGCAAGTTGTGAATTATACTGTTCGAAGTCAATATTTTTCGCTTCATCGATTTCATTTTCAACAAGGGCATAAATGGCCTTTAGTTTTTTCTCATCGATTACCTGCATATAATCTACTAATTTTTTTCGAATAGCTAATGTCGTCATACCTCAAATTTTGATATTCAAATTTAACCAATTACGCTCACAAACAAATCTAAAAACTTAGATAAGATTGAAAACCTACAGCGCCTTCCCAAAACAAACACTCCCCTCCACACCCGCATACTGCCCATAATTGTCTATCACCTTATACCCTTGCTTATGATACAAGGCCACTGCTTCTGGTTGATTTTTATTCCCAGTTTCTAGGATGCAATTCTTGATGCCAAGCTCTAAGCACCAATCTTCTAAGACGGATAAAATCTGCTTAGCTATACCCTTTCCTCTGCTGCCCTCTTTTACATACATTCTCTTCACTTCCATTGTTCCTTCCGAAAATAACTTAATAGCTCCGCAGCCAACTGGCTTATCATTATCACACGCCACTACTGCATATTTGATAGACTCGATTTTATTGAATTGGGCATAAAAAGCGTGTTCCTCTCCATCTCGAATAGCGAGGTCAGCATCTAAAAGCTTTACTAAGTAAATAAAATCTTGGTCAGTAGAAGTTGTTCTTTTTAAATTAATCATCTCTTCTATTGATTGTGTAGGAGCCTCATCAGATTTGGATAAAAATTCATAAAAACGGAGCAATTATAATTTGCGTCATTTATAGCTTTTACCCACCTACAGCCTCTTATAACATTGCTAATAAAAACTTCGTCGGCTTGGTATAACTCTTCTAGACTACAAGATTTCTCTGTGACTGCATAACCAAGCGTGGGTAGAAGCGCCAACAATTGCTTACGCATTACGCCTGCTATAGCCCCGTCGGTAAGCGGATTGGTAAATATAGAGCCGTCTTTTATCCAAAATACATTCGCAATGGTACTGTCGCAGATGGTATTGTTTTGATTGAGCACAATGGCATCATTACATTTTTGAGCTTGAGCATACCTCGCAGCAGTGGCATAGATCAAAAAGTTGTTGTGCTTTATATTACTGAGTATATCTATTGGCTTTTTTATAGCATCAAATAAACAAATATCTAAGCCGTTACTATTTATTTCATAGTCTACGGGCAGCGCATAAGATTGAATACTGTAGTCGCATACATCACTAACCACATCATACAAACCCCCATCTTTTCTCCAGCACATCAGGCGTACCCTTGCGCTAGAATGTTTGTTCTTTTTACAGAGACTTAGAATATTTTTCGCTAAACTTTCTTCAGTAAAAAAATCAGGAAGTTGCAGTCCTAGGACCGTAAGACCATCCTGCAATCTGCTAAAATGATCCGCTAAGAAATATATCTTTCCGGCTTTTACCTTTATGGTTTCAAATACGCCTTCGCCGTAACGCAATCCTCTACTCTCAGGTGTGAGGATTTGCTGCGTAGCTTCTACAATTTTTCCGTTGTAAATATATTGTGACATTCTATTTTTGGATTCTAAAACAAACCGTACAATTCTCCATCTATTTTAGTGATAATCTCTCCTAGATGCTCTGGATTTTCGGCAAATTTATTATTGTCAGCATCTATCACTAACAGCTTACCTTCTTTATAACCATCAATGAAAGAATTGTAATATTCGTTGAGCTTTTTAAGATAATCGAGGCGAATATTTTCTTCATATTCTCTACCTCTTTTTTGTATTTGTGCTACAAGTGTAGGTACTGATGCTTTAAGATAAATCAATAAGTCTGGTGGCTGCACCATTGACTTTAAGGTTTCGAAAAATTTATAATAATTATCAAAATCTCTCTTACCCATCAGCCCCATATCGTGCAGATTGGGTGCGAAAATATTCGCATCTTCATAAATCGTTCTGTCTTGGATAACCGTCTCCGTTCCTCTTTGTATTTCTAGCAATTGATTAAGCCTACTATTCAGAAAAAATATTTGGAGGTTAAAACTCCACCTGGGCATATCCTCATAAAAATCGTTGAGGTATGGGTTATGATCTACGTCTTCAAATTGTGGAATCCATTTGTAATGCTTGCTCAGCATTTCTGTAAGCGTTGTTTTTCCGGCACCTATATTTCCTGCTATTGCAATATGTTTCGGCTTCTTTTTAGCTTTGGCCATTCTTGTATTTATTTACTTGTTTTTTACTTTACTAATGTCGCTAAAAGTAGGAAAAGTTTGCGGAAGAAAGGGAAGGTTTTTGTTTCTTTTTGGGAATTATTGGTTTGTAGCTAAGCTTATTCAAGAATTATTTACCATAAGGTCGTTCCGCTGGAACTTTTTAAAGACTTTAATTGCTTTTTGCTACCATAAGGTCGCTCCGCTGGAGCTTTAAAAACAGAATGTTATCTAAATACTCAAAGCTCTTTGCTTCAAAGGCTAAACTTACAGAGAATTACAAATAAATATTGCAGCGCTTAAAAGTAATTCAATCCCATCGCTTCTCTCACGAGTGACAATGTTGCAT
The DNA here is from genome assembly GCA_038222815.1 of Chitinophagales bacterium. Taxonomy (GTDB): domain Bacteria; phylum Bacteroidota; class Bacteroidia; order Chitinophagales; family Chitinophagaceae; genus Ferruginibacter. The sequence continues at coordinate 643 of JBBRHK010000210.1, read as the reverse complement.
TAGCACTTTCATTAGCCTTATCTGCACCCTGCTTCATTACTTTTTCTAAGTAAGATTTATCTGCCATTATATCTGCAGCTTTTTGACGGATGGGTGCGACAAATGCAGCCATATCTTCTGCTAGCTGTCCTTTCATATCGCCGTATCGTATGCTGGCATTGGCAAAATCTGATCTATATTTTTCTATGACTTCATTGGTAGAGACAAGCGCCATCAGGTCGAAAATGAGTTGGATATGCGGTGGAATCTCCTCATTCTTATCTTGAGGACCAGCATCTGTTTTTATTTTCTTTACTTTTTTTACAATCGTATCATTATCATCTGCCAAGAAAATAGTACTCATCTCATTCTCACTCTTACTCATCTTCCCAGTACCATCTAGCGAAGGGACTTTTACCAATTGCTCATTAAAATTATACGCCACTGGCTCTGGGAAAATATTACCATACCTATAATTAAATCGCTGCGCAAAGGTTCTTGCCATTTCTAAATGTTGCTCTTGGTCTTTCCCAACTGGCACATAGCTAGCACGATGAATGATAATATCGGCTGCTTGTAAAACTGGATACGTAAGCAAGCCTGCATTTATATTATCTGGGTGCTGCCTTGCTTTATCTTTAAAAGTTACCGTTTTTTCTAGCTC
>JBBRHK010000209.1:0-5680 GCA_038222815.1 Chitinophagales bacterium | reverse complement strand
GGACTCATGGTGATTTGCTATATCTCCTTGAAGCAACATAGTAAAAATGCCGGTGTGAGTTTTATAAAATCTATACAAGCAATGCCAGAGATTGTAGAGTGCTTTAATATAAGTGGAGAGTTTGATTTTATGCTTAAAATTGTAGCGGAAGATATGAATGCTTACTACGATTTTCACGTCAACAAGCTTGGACAACTAGAAAATCTTGGCCATCAGCAGAGTACTTTTGTAATGGGAGTGATTAAAGATACACATGAGCTTATATGAGGAGTTTAGGAGTTTAGGGTTTAGGAGTTTAGGGTTTAGAAGGTTTAGACAGTTTAGAGGGTTTAGTTAGTTTATTTTGTGAAAAAGTAATTTGTAATTCACAATTTGAAATTCGCATTTGCTTACCCGTAATTCGTAATTTTTAATTCGTAATTTGAATAGTGATTAGAAAGAAGTTTATTTCGAAACGTCTCTAATTCGTCTTGGTAAATTGCTCCGTTATTTGTGCCACAGTAAATCCAAATTTCTTTATCACACTGCGAATGATCATTGTGTTGCCGCCGGGCATCAGGTACATATTTTGATGCATCCGCACGTGCTTGACAAATTTTCTGTTTTGAAGTTTCATTCTATAGGTCCAAGAAAATTGGTTGCCATACAATAAGCCTTTTGCAGTACCATCCATATCTGTAGAGTTGGCGTGTACGTGATGTTCGTCAATTTGTTTTAAAGACCAAGATCTATGATTGGTATTCTTACCAACGGTAATTAAATCTTGTTCTATAAAAAGTCGCCCGTCTTTTACAGTGCCACTTGTGCTAGTAGTAATTTTATCAGTTGGTCTGCCTTTAGCATTTTCAATTACACCTTTTGAAGTAGTCTTGCCACCAAAAAATGCCACGGGGTCGAGTTTGGGCGTTTCGTTGTCAAAAGCAATTGGTTTTAGACTGGAACAACTGGTAAGAATTGTCACAAAAAAGAGTAGGGAGGCGAACGCAATATTTTTCATAAGATAGATTAAACAATTGTTGTGCCTAAGATTTTTATTTTGGAAAGGCATTGTAGTGAAGTGGTCGTTTCTAGAACGAGATTTTTATCAAAGCAGTTTGATTTCTTTTAAAATAGAACTTAATTATTTTTAGTGTGAGTCAGAATAAGTGCAGATTGAAAAGTAAATGGCCTATCATTTTATTAAGCCCCATTCCGTTCACTTATAATGATTAGCACAGCATTTATTTCTCTACATTTATGTTTTTTATTATTATTGTTGGCAAAGCAATTTCCAGAATAAGAAAAAGGGATAATTAAAAATATATCTATGCACAGTATTCTTCCTTTTCTTTTAGCGATGGTTGTTGCAATCGTGTTGCTACAAATGTTGGCTACAAAACTGAAAGTTGGTTGTCCCATTTTATTAGTGGTGTCTGGTCTGGCAATAAGTTTTATCCCGGGACTACCAATTTTAAGGATAGATCCTGACCTCATATTTTTCATCTTTTTGCCTCCGCTTCTTTTTGAAGCAGCTTGGGCGGCATCTTTCAAGGAAATGAAGAAATGGTGGCGCATCATCGGCAGTTTCGCTTTCATTGTAGTATTCTTTACCGCTCTTTCTGTAGCGCTAGTCACTAACCATCTCATTCCTGGATTTACAATAGCATTGGGCTTTTTACTAGGTGGCATTGTCTCCCCACCAGATGCGGTGAGCACTGGAGCCATTATGAAATTTGTAAAAATTCCTAAATCCCTGTCAGCCATTTTGCAGGGAGAAAGTCTTTTGAACGATGCCTCCTCACTTATTATATTTCGGTTTGCATTAGTAGCTGTTGGTACTGGTCAGTTCATTTGGCAAGATGCTTCATTGAATTTTCTATGGATGGTTTTCGGCGGCGCTGGCATTGGCTTATTACTCGCTTGGGTATTTGTAAAAGCACATAAATTGTTGCCAACAGATGCTCCTTCTGATGTTGTATTTACGATTGTGGAACCGTATATTTTGTATTGGGTAGCGGAGCAGCTACATTGTTCTGGTGTATTGTCAGTTGTAGTAGGCGGTCTTTTTATGGCAACAAAAAGATTAATATTTTTAAATAGTGCCAGCAGAATTCGTGGATTCAGTGTGTGGGAGAGTTTTGTATTTATTTTAAATGGGATGGTGTTTCTGATTATCGGATTAGAACTTCCGGAAATTGTAGGGGGTTTGAGGGCTAACGGAATTCCACTTTCCACGGCTATTTGGTACGGAGTGCTAGTAACTTTAGTACTAATTTTTGTGAGAATTCTGAGTGCATATATTGCTATGCTGGCAACCTTGGTCTTTAGGCCTGGCGTTTTTCCTATTACGAAAGCAGATAGTAAGAGAGCTCTAATGCCTTTATTACTAGGTTGGACTGGAATGCGAGGGGTGCTTTCCTTGGCAGCAGCTCTAGCAATTCCCGTTACAATAAATGGTGTTGCTTTTCCCTATAGAAATCTAATTCTCTTCATCACATTTGTAGTGATATTACTTACACTATTGGTTCAGGGTTTGACTTTGCCATTTATTATTACCAAATCAAAACTATTTAATGAATTGGATAATGAATCTGAAGAAGAAGCAAAGAAATTGATGAAGCAAGGGTTGAGAGAGCATATTATTAAATTTATTTCAACAAAATATGCTGATCAGCTAGAGAGTTCTGAAGCTGTAAAGAAAGTTTTGAGTCACTGGCAAGAAAGAACAAAAGCAGCAGATGAGGAATGGCTAACAGAAGAGACAAAAGCAATTTTCATTGAGGTTCTGAATGTGCAACGATCCTATTTAACCTATCTGAATAAAGATGAAAATCTAAATGAGGAGATCATTAAAACCCAATTGTATCAGATTGACCTAGAAGAAGAACGGCTAAAAATTATTTGATTGAAGAAGCTGGGGTAAGTCGAATTCTAATTGGGATTTCAAAATCTACACCACCCAATCTAACAACTGATTCTGTAGATCCTTTTCACTGAAAGCCTGCACTTTGATATAATTATCAGTGTAGCCTTCTGTGATACCGTTATCATTTTTCTTTTCAAAAAGAACTTTACGATTTTCGCCGGCGTGAGCTGCGGTGAAGGCAGTCATTTTTTTATAACTTAATTCTCTAAGAATCTTATTTCTATCGTGGCGGATATTTTTTGGTACAATAGGCTCAATGCTGAGAGCGTGGGTATCATCCCGCTCACTGTATGTGAATACGTGAAAATAACTTACTGGTAATTCTTTTAGGAATTCTACCGTCTCTAAAAAATGCTCATTAGTTTCTCCGGGAAAACCTACAATCACGTCTACACCAATGCAACAATCTGGCATCAGCGTTTTTATTTTTGTCACTTTATCTGCATATAATTCTTTCTTGTATCTACGACGCATGGCTCCAAGAACAGCATTGCTACCGCTTTGTAGTGGAATGTGAAAATGCGGCATAAATCTTTTGCTTGTTGCCACAAATTCTATAATCTCATCGCTTAGCAAGTTTGGTTCTATGCTAGAAATTCTGAATCGCTCTATTCCTTCTATATTATCTAATACTTTTATCAGCGATAAAAAATCTTCTTCGTGCGCACGACCTCCGGTAAATCCTTTTCCAAAATCTCCCAAATTTATTCCCGTAAGCACCACTTCTTTTACACCCGCAGCTGCTAGGCTTTCTACATCATTTACAACATTGCTAATGAGGTTACTTCTGCTCTTTCCTCTTGCCAATGGAATAGTGCAAAAACTACAATTATAATCACAGCCGTCTTGTACTTTCAAGAAAACTCTGGTCCTTTCATTAATGGAGTGGGAGGGTACAAATACATCTACATCTTCTACATCACAACTGCATATTTTAGCTGCATCATTTCTAGTAACCTCATTAAGATGCGTAACAATATTAAATTTCTCTGCTGCTCCAAGCACTAGGTTTACACCAGGAATAGCCGCTATTTCTTTAGGCTTCAACTGTGCATAGCAGCCAGTAATTACTACTAATGATTCTGGCGCTTTCCTCTGTATGCGCCTTACTAATTGACGACATTCTTTATCTGCATTATCTGTAACGGAGCAGGTATTGATAACATACACATCTGCTACCTCAGTAAATGCTTTCTGCTCATAGCCTTCATTTTCTAATAGCCTGCCTATAGCGGTGGTTTCGCTATAATTTAGTTTGCAGCCCAACGTATGTAATGCGACCGATTTTTGCATTTGGCAAAACTAGGTTTTTTAGTTGTGAGTTGTGAATGGTAAGTTGTTAGTTTTTTCGTGTTCAATGAGTCAAAATTTTATTTCAACTACTTTGGCTTTAAAGATAATTTGACATTATTAAGGCTGCAAGGGTTTTCATTTTTTGGCCCAAACTATATTTTTAGATAACTATTTCACAAAAGTTAATATTTACCTAGGGTATATTTTCTCCTTCATCTTATCGTAAATTTGCGACAATTAATAAAATAGACCACGGATATCTTATGAAGAAAATATTTCTGCTGTTAGTAGTTTGTACACCTTTGATGATGTTAGCTCAAAAATCTAAGGGAAGCAAGACAAAATCAAAAACGGCAACAACTGCAACTATCCCTGCTAATACTTTCCTTATCACCGGCACGGTAGAAGGCATTGCAGAGGGAACAAATATTAGTTTGCTGAATGGTGGAACTGGCGCACCAGAGCAAAATACTGTTCTTAAAAATAAGAGCTTTAGTTTTAAAGGAACGATGCCCAATCCCGATTTTAAAGTGATTACTGTAGAAGGACAGAATGACTACATCACAATGTTTATTGAAAACAGTGATATAAAAGTTACGGCAGAGAAAGACAAATTAGCTACAGCAAAAATTACAGGATCTGCAGCGAATAACGATTTTGTAAAGTTTTCAAATATCATTGCACCATTCAGCGAAGTTTTTACGATTGGTAAACCTGCAACGGAAGAAGTGATAAAAAAAGGAACGGAAGATTTAAATAGATTTATTACCGAGAATCCTAATTCATTTGTTGCACCCCTAGCAATTTTAAGAAATTTTCAGTTAGATGCCAATGAGCCTTTGATGGATATGCAGTTTAAAGCATTAACTGCTGATGTAAAGAATACAAATCTTGGTCAGTATGTAGGAAATTTGGTGGCAGAGAATGCTAAGCATCCAATAGGGAAGCCTGTCGTAAACTTTTCACAATTAGATACCGCAGGTAATAGTTTTGCATTGGAATCATTAAAAGGGAAATTTGTTTTATTAGATTTTTGGGCGAGTTGGTGCAGACCTTGCCGCCAAGAAAATCCTAATGTAGTGATGGCTTATAATAATTATAAAGACAAGAATTTTACCATCCTAGGTATATCATTAGACCAAGCTAAGCCAGCCTGGCTAGACGCTATAAAAATGGACAACCTTACTTGGCCACACGTGAGTGACCTTAAAGGCTGGGGTAATGAAGTAGCTGCTATGTATAGCGTACAAAGCATCCCTCAAAACTTTCTGATAGATCCTAATGGTATCTTGATAGGAAAGAATCTTAGGGGAGAAGCGTTGCAAAGAAAGTTAGCGCAGCTTATCAAGTAATTGATTTACTACTGTTCTGGCAGCTTTAAATTTTTATTGGATTTTCCTGTATATCGATGTGCCTCCATCTGCAAAACAACTTGGTGTGCTGAGGAATAAACTGTCATTCTCTACTAGGATAGAATTACCC
>JBBRHK010000208.1:0-5710 GCA_038222815.1 Chitinophagales bacterium | reverse complement strand
GAAAAAACAGGTGATTATAGATTGTATATTAAAACAATCGTCTTGCTTGCTACATTTATAGGTACTTATATTACAATAATGGTAGTACCTATGGCTTGGTATTTTATCCTTCCACTTTGTATTTTACTAGGTGCCGCTGCCGCAGGCATTGGTTTAGCCATTATGCACGATGCTAACCACGGGGCGTACAGTAATAATAGCACGCTTAATGATGCGCTTGGCTTATCTATGAATATGTTAGGTGCTAACGCATATTTCTGGAAGCAGAAGCATAATATCATTCACCATACTTATACTAATGTAGATGGGATAGATGATGATATTGCAAAGAGTCCAATTATTAGACAATGCGAAAGTCAAAAATGGGTACCCGCACATAAAGTGCAGCATTTATATTTATTTCCTATTTACTCTTTGAGTATTTTATTCTGGGTGTTCATCATGGACACAACAAAATATTTTACTAAAAAAATATATACTACAGATGCTTGGAAGATGACCACTAGAAATCATATTGTTTTTTGGTTGACCAAAATCTGGTATGTAACAATGTATATCGTACTTCCAATTGCTGTATTTGGTGTAGGACCTTGGGCTATTGGTTATTTTGCTTACCATATGACAGTCGGCATCGTTCTTTCATTGATTTTTCAATTAGCACACGTTGTAGAGAATACAGAATTTGAGTACATCGCTTTAGACACAACGAAGCATATAGAATCTGCTTGGGCAGAGCATCAAGTAAAAACAACAGCAAATTTTGCTATGAAGAATAAGTTTATCAACTGGTATGCAGGCGGACTTAATTTTCAAGTAGAGCATCATTTATTTCCTAAAGTAAGCCATGTACATTATCCTGCCATTAGTAAAATAGTGGAAGAAACTTGTAAGGCTTACAATATGCCATATAACTACAACGAAACTTTTTGGGGCGCAGTAGGCTCACACGTAAGAGTTATGAAAGAGCTAGGTAAGCCACCAGTAGCAGTTGCTGCTAGCAAGTTGGCTGCATAGGTTATTTTAAACCAATCTCATAATGTCTCTCAGGAATTACAACATCTGTAAATCCTTTTTTCATCAGAGTGGTTTTGAAATCTTCCATCACATCAACCTCTCCGTGTACAAGAAATAATTTCTTCACATGCTTAGGGTCTTGGCAGCTAAGAAATTGCAGTAAGTCCTCGTAATCTCCGTGGGCACTCATACTTCTTATTTCTCCAATGGCAGCATTCACTTGGTGTACTTGGCCAAAAATAGAAACGTCTTCAGGATGCAGTTTTAGTCTACCCCCTAGAGATCTTGGTTCACAATAACCACTCATTAAAATTGCATTTCTACTATCTTCTATATTGTTGCTAATATGATGTTTTACTCTGCCAGCATCAGCCATACCACTCGCAGAAATAATTACACAAGGATTTTTTTGATAATTAAGAAGTTTACTTTCATCTACTGATTTTGTAAATTTTAATCCTCTGAAAGAGAAAGGCTCTTTGTCTGTTGCCATTAACTTTTGCACTCTAGCATTAAAATACTGAGGATAGCTTTTTATAATTTCAGTTGCTTTACTACTTAGTGGACTATCTACAAAATATTCAATAGCAGGTAATCTACCTTCTTCTTCGAGTTGATTAAGAGCATATAATATTTCTTGAGTCCTGCCTACACTAAATGCGGGGATAATCAGTTTGCCCTTATTTTGAATACAAGTTTTTGTAATCCAGTCAAGCAATAAATCTGTAGAATCTACAAAGTCTTGATGCAGGCTATTGCCATAAGTACTTTCTATAATGATATAATCTGCTTGCGAGAAAGTAGCCGGCGAGCGAAGAATAATATCTCTATATCTCCCTACATCACCACTAAAAGTGAGTTGGGTTTCTTTACCATCTATTGGGAAGCGAACGTGAACCGCCGCACTTCCTATAATGTGCCCCACATCTGTATAACAAAAACTGACTCCATCTTCTATCTCAGTCCATTTATCATAATCTACAGCAACAAATTGTTCTATTGCATTAAAAGCATCTAATGTGGTGTAGAGCGGCTCTAGGTATGGCTTCCCTTCTAATGCCCTTCTTTTATTCTCATATTTCACATCATTTTCTTGAATGCCAGCACTGTCTTCTAGCATTATAGAGGCTAAGTCTTTAGTAGCAGGTGTGCAAAATATTTTTCCACTAAAACCATTTTTTACTAGCAAAGGAATGAGCCCACAATGATCTATGTGAGCATGGCTAAGTATCATATAGTCGACCGCGGCTGAATCAAAACCAAAATCTTTATTGAGCTCTGCAGTTTCCTTACCCATACCTTGGTACATACCACAATCCAGTAATATTTTTTTACCATTATCTAAAGTCATCAGGTGCTTACTGCCTGTTACTGTTTTGGCTGCGCCGTGAAATGCTATTTTCATATTTTAGATTTTGGATGGTAGATGATAGATGTTAGATGTTAGATTTTTAGTACTAAGCCAATACAAGAGTACGACTAAATTTAAGACAATTAGTTTATAGTTAAATCTTCGTTGTTCAGATTTCCTAATTTTTAGTCATTCAGTGAGGGGACGTAATTCGTAATTTGAAAATTGTATTTGATTTTAAGTAGTTCACAACTCAGCACTTACAACTATCGATACCATTTCTTCACAGTCTCCAATCCCATCTTTCCTTGTGGTGTAAAATCGATTGCTCTATTAAAACTAAGTTGCCTTTTATCTACATACCATTTCCAAAGGTAACCGCCTGCAAACCATTTTTCATTTTGAAAACTACTGTAAAGTGCCTCTAATGCTGTGCTTTGATTTTTGTCATTTACGGTTTTGTCATCCTCATTCCACGGCTCTTTTGCACTATAATCAGAGTTTCTATATCCATACTCCGCAAAAAGAATTGGCTTGTTTGTTTTGAGGTGTAGCGCTTCTAAATCTTTTTTAATAGGCTTCCAACTTTCTTGCAAAGTAGCGATAGTGGGTTCTTTCTCTTCGCTTAAAGGGAAATAGGCATCTACTCCAATATAATCTAACAGATCCCAGTTATTAAATTTTTTGTAGTCATCCCAGTTAGCTGCATAAGTAACCTTTCCGTGGTATACTTTTCTTACTGCCGCAATTAATGTTGGGAAATATTGCGGCCTTGTAGCTACGATACCACCTAACTCTGTGCCAATACAAAATATATTTACCCCTGCTACTTCTGCTACTTCTGCAAAGTGTAAAATATAGGCGGTATAGCTTTCTTCAAATTTTTTGGCTTGAGCATCATCAGTAAATTTTATATCGCCAGTGTAGCTTCCATGTGCTATCCAAAGATGTGGCTTTAGCATAACCGATATATTTTTGGCGTGCGCCATTCGTACGGTTTCTCTTACGCCTTCATCTGTTTCTCCCCACCATTGTTTCTTATTATTATACTGTATTTCTGCGTCAGGAAGTTTACAAAATGCGTAGGGAATTACTGCAATGCTATTTGTATTTACGGCTATCATAGGATCATAAACTGTGCTATCCATCTTACTAGGTGGTGCAGATACTGCAAGGCCTTGTATCTCAAAACCTTTACCAGGCAATACATTTAAAGCCTTGCCTACTGTGCCAGTTGTATTTGTATTATGATTACAAGAATATGCAAAACTTGTAATGATAAAAATTACTATAAATGATTGTAAGAAGTAGGGTTTGTACATTGCTCTAAGATAAATACAAAATTGCATCTCCATGCAAATGCTTATCATAAATCATTGCTATATGTGGTATGTCATCTTCTAAGTAACCCTCACCAATAACTTTGAAACCTAACTCTGTGTAGAATTTAATTAAATATTGTTGTGCACTTATTTTAATTACTGCCATAGGATATTCCTTAAGACAATAGTTAATAGAATAATCCATTAGAACTTTCCCAATTTTTAAAGCACGGTAATCTTTCTTAGTACACACCCTTCCTATAGAGCTGTAGCCATTATAGTGGACAGGCGAAATAATTCTTGTGCAAGCAACAAGCTCCTCATCATACATTCCAGTAAGCTGTGTAGCTACTAGATCTACATCATCCATATCTTGGTAAATACAAGTTTGCTCTATTACAAATACTGCTGATCTTAATTGAAGCATCTTATACAAATGCACAGAAGGCATTTCTTCGATGGTTTGAAATTTCCATATTATATTTTCTACAATCATACTTTAGTAGTTATATTTTTTTTGCCAGCGTTGTTGAAGAAATTTTCGTGCTTCTAGCTCTCTTGCATTTTGCTGTGGTTTGTAAATAGGAGTGCCAACAATTGCATCTGGTAAAAATTCTTGTATGACAAAATTATCCTCATAGCTATGTGCGTATTTGTAATCCTTCCCATAATCTAACGTTTTCATCAGCTTAGTAGGGGCGTTGCGTAAATGTAGTGGCACAGGTAAATCTCCGTGCTGTTTTACGAGTTGCTGCGCTATACTTATGGCTTCATAACTGGCATTACTCTTTGCAGAAGTAGCTAGGTAAATAGCACATTGCGACAATATAATTCTGCTTTCTGGATAGCCAATTACATTTACAGCTGTAAAGGTAGAAGTGGCTAGTAACAGAGCATTAGGATTAGCATTGCCTATATCTTCACTGGCGAAAATGAGCATTCGCCTTGCAATGAATTTTACTTCTTCTCCTGCTTCTATCATACGGGCCAGCCAATACACTGCAGCATTGGGATCACTGCCTCTCATACTTTTTATGAATGCAGAAATGATGTCATAATGTTGCTCTCCTTTTTTATCATACAAGGCTACCTTTTGCTGAGCAGCTTCCATCACAGTTTTATCTGTGATGATGATTGTACTAGTGTTATCCTTATTTTGCAAATAAGAAACAACAAGCTCTAGCAAGTTTAATAATTTTCTGGCATCGCCTCCACTCATACGTAAGAGGGCTTCTGTCTCTTTTAATTCAATAGAGAGTGTAGATAATAAACTATCCTTCTTAATTGCAGTGTGTAGTAGCTCTTCTAAGTGGATTTTTTCAAGCGGCTTTAAAATAAAGACTTGGCTTCTGCTAAGTAAAGCTGCATTTACTTCAAAAGATGGATTCTCTGTCGTAGCACCTATGAGCGTTATAATTCCTTTTTCTACAGCTGCCAGTAAAGCATCTTGCTGACCTTTATTAAACCTGTGTATTTCATCTATAAATAAAATAGCGCCAGTCGTTTTTTTTGCAGTTTCTATTATCTCTCTGATGTCTTTTACACCTGCGGAGATAGCACTGAGTTGAAAAAACGGTAGCCCAACATTACTACTTATTATTTGTGCAATAGTTGTCTTGCCCACACCCGGTGGTCCCCACAAAATCATAGAGGGAATATTGCGATTGCTTAGAGCTACAGAAAGAATAGTGCCTTCTTTTGTAAGCTGTTCTTGCCCTATAACTTCTTGCAAAGTTGTAGGTCTTAATCTTTCTGCTAGTGGCTGTTGCATAGTGCAAATGTAGGTGATACTATTTGCGAAAGTTGAAATGAGAAATGATTATTGGACCTACTATAATTCTCCTAATTGGTAAAAGCCAAATTGAAAATATACTGCCAAAAATAGCCCGGACAAAAAGACTTTTTTATCAAAAAGTAAGGTTCCCGAGCTAACTTTATTTTAATCTTAGCAAATGACAAAGCCTATGCTGCTATTGATGCTTAAAGCTCTACCCGGATATTTGGCGGTATATAAAGTTGGATC
>JBBRHK010000207.1:0-5715 GCA_038222815.1 Chitinophagales bacterium | reverse complement strand
TAGAGGACGCATCTCAATATAATATTGGAGATACAATACTTATTATTCAAATGAAAGGAGCTGTAATAGATTCTACAAATACAGCTGCTTTCGGAAACATTACTGATTATAAAAATGCAGGTAATTATGAATTTAATTATGTGAAATCTAAGAATGGAAATAGTGTTGAGCTTTTAAATACATTGATTAGGCAATATGATTTGCCTACAGGCAAAGTACAATTGATTAGAGTGCCTTATTATATCAATGCGAATTTTGACAAGGTGCTTACTTGCTTACCTTGGGATGGGAGCAAGGGTGGGGTGTTAGCCATAAATGTACAAGATACATTGCGATTAGATGCACATATTAATATTAGTGCAAGGGGATTTAGAGGCGGTTTACCTATCCAGAGTCTTACTGGCATTTGTAATGTAGATAGCTCCTACGTTGTAAATAGCAATGGTAGTTTTGCTGCTGCAAAGGGGGAGAGTATAGCAAACACAAGTAGGTTGTACGCTAGAGGTAAATTAGCTGCTGGGGGTGGGGGAGGAAATGGCACAAATGCAGGTGGTGCTGGAGGAGGCAATGGAGGAAATGGTGGTAATGGTGGGAAGCAGTCACTCACTATGTTACCCGGCTGCAGTACTAATTTTGTAAATGGAGGAATAGGAGGTGAAAAATATGTATACAATAATACAAGCAATAAAATATTTCTTGGTGCAGGAGGAGGCGCTGGTCAAGAGAATGAAAATAGTACTTCAGCAGCAGGAAACGGAGGTGGTATCGCAATAATTAATGCAAGCTTCATTCGTTCAAATAACAACCTTATTATTTCTGAAGGCGCAACACCCAATTTGATTTCATCATTGACAGAAGATGGTGGCAGTGGTGCTGGTGCAGGTGGTTCTATTTTACTTAATTTCAACACACTTCTTCAACCACTTATCGTAGATGTGAATGGCGGTAAGGGGGATATTTCTACAGCGCAACTTCCGCTGAGTGATTTACATGGGCCAGGCGGCGGTGGTGGCGGCGGAGTGGTATGGATGAATAAAGCTGTAGAGCCAAACCTCACGGCCAATCTTGCTGGTGGACTTAATGGTGTAAATATAAATATATCCAATGATCCTTGGGGGGCTACTTCTGGTCAGAATGGTGTGCTGTTGAATAATTTAGTTCTTCCATTTTCGACTGTGCCTTTCATACGCAACATTGACTCAGTCCGCTTTATGCCAAATGCTACAGCTTGCAGAGCTTTTAATTTTAATGGATTAGGGTTTACCAATGTTAATCCTATTGCTAATTGGCAATGGTCATTTGGTGATGGTGGAACAGCATCTACTCAAAACACTTCACACACCTACGCTACAGCAGGAGCTTTCAATGTAAAGCTAGTAGCTACTGATGCAAATGGTTGTAGAGATAGTATCATCAGAGTAGTAAATACTAGTTCGATAAGTGTAAATGCAGGTGCAGATGCAAGCTATTGTTCTAATTCTGCAGTTACACATAACTTGAGCGGAAGCGGCGGTGGCACAACATTCGATTGGCAACCTGCGGCTTTACTTAATAACAACAGCATTGCAAACCCAATAGCAACGATAACTGCCACAACAAAATTTTATTTAACGCAGACTGATGCTCTCGGTTGCTCTGCAACTGACTCTGTAATTATTACTGTAAATCCCGTGCCTATCATAACAACTTTTGCAGATACTGCGTTATGTGCCAATAGCAGTATTGCCCTTATGGCGAGTGGTGCTGCTACATATACTTGGTCACCAGCAAGCGCAGTGAGTAATCCTAATATTGCTAACCCAGTATTTACAAGCAGTACAAATCAAACGATGACGGTAACGGGTACCAGTGCTGCTGGTTGTCCTGCTACAGGCAGTTTCAATGTGGCTGTAAAGGCACTTCCAAATATTATAACAATACCTGATAGCACTATTTGCAATACGAATTCCATTGTGCTCACGACCACTGGAGCACAAACTTATTCTTGGTCGCCAGCTACTAATCTTAGTAACCCTAACATTGCTAGTCCAATATTTTCTGGTAGCACCGGTAATACTTATACAGTAACCGGTACAGCAGCAAACGGGTGCACGAATAATGATGTGGTAACCATAAGTACAATTTCACCGGGCAATTTCAATACGCCACCAAGTAAGAGTGTTTGTATAAATGGAACGGTTGTGTTAGATGGTAATAATGGCAATGGAGTGACTTACCAATGGTCACCGTCTGCTTCATTAAGCAATACAAGCAGCATCAATCCTACAGCCACTCCACCTATTGTAGGAAATAATGTGTACAATGTTTTGATCAGTGAAGCCGTTTGTAATACCAGCCGAAGCTTTGTAGTAAATGTATTGGCTAACCCATTGCCAACAGTTGTTGCCAATCGTTCCAATGATTTGGACTGCGCTATAAGGTCAGCTACATTAAGCGCCACAGGAGCTAGTACTTATTTGTGGTCGCCTTCTGCTACTTTGAGCAATGCTGCTATTGCTTCACCAGTAGCTTCTCCAGCTGCAAATACATCCTATACAGTGGTAGGAACAGATATTAATGGCTGTAAAAATTCTGCCACTACTAGTGTTTTGGTAAAAGGTACTGTGGGAAGCTACGATGTCCCTAACACATTTACACCTAATGGCGATAGTATCAATGATTGTTTTGGAGTAAGACATTGGGGACCATCAAGCAATTTTATTTTATCCGTTTTTAATCGTTGGGGTACAAAAGTTTTTGAAACAAAAGATATTGATAGATGCTGGGACGGAAGGATTAAAGGTCAACCTGCGGACAGAGGCAACTATGTATATTTTATAAAATCTGTAAATGCCTGTGGTGAGCAAATACGGAAAGGAAATGTATTGCTCTTGCGATAAGCAGAACAAAATAAGGCGGTAACTAGTGAGTGAATATATTTCAATCTCTTCAGTATATATTTGCCATCTATGACTCCTCTAATCTCTATTTGCATTCCAGCTTATAAAAATCCACTGCTTCTTAAGAGGTTACTAGATTCTATTACCGAGCAAGATTTTGGAGACTACGAGGTTATTTGCACTGATGATACACCCAACGAGGAAGTAGCAGATGTAGTCTATTCTTATAAGGAGAAATTATCTATCCAATATCTCCACAACAGCCCAGCATTGGGGTCTCCTGCCAATTGGAATAAAGCGATTTCTTTGGCGAAAGGGGAGTGGATAAAAATTATGCACGGTGATGATTGGTTTGCGAGTGAGGGAGCACTGAGTGCGTTTGCAGAGGCTGCTAAGGGGAATTCAAAGTTTATATTCTCTGCATTTATCAAAGAAGATACGAAGGTGAAACCTTTAGATTTACAACAACAAAGGATTTTGCAAAAGTATCCTAATACACTAATTGCAAATAATATAATTGGCCATCCTAGCGTGACTATGATTCATAGAAGTATATCCCTTACCTATGACGAGCATACAAAATGGGTGGTTGATTTTGATTATTACATTAGGTGCTTAGAAAACAATAAGTTCCATTATATTTCTACTCCTCTCATTGGAATAGGTAGCAGCGATACACAGCTTACTAATCAAATTAAAGCAGAGAAAAATACCATAGTAAAAGAGTACCTCTATCTCCTTTCTAAAATGGGCGTTTCTATCTTAAACAACTGGCAGGTGTATGATGCCTACTGGCGAACCTTAAGGAATTTTGATATAAGGAGTAAAGATGATTTACCGAATGATGAAACTACATTTCCAATACCGGTAGAGATTCATAGAATGATAGCTTATCAAAATGCAGTATCTAAAAAAAATTTGAAGTATGGAGTAGTTTCTAAGTTGTTGATGTTTCTTTCTTTTTTGGGAAGGAGTACTAAAAATTAAAAATCTTTCTCCAAAAAGTACAAAAATCCTTTTTATTAAATTTCTCAACAGCTAGTTTTCTGGCATTTATTTGAATAGTTTCTGTTGCTATTGGATTGTTAGCTATTTCTTTTAAGATTGTTACCGCTTCCTTTACAATTTCAGTTTCTTCTTTGGAATGAATTAAAAATCCAGTTTCTTTATCGGTTATATAATCGGGTAGGGCATCTATCGCTGTGACTATTACAACTTTTCCTAATGCCATCATTTGCATCACTACAACTGGCAATCCCTCATTTTTTGAGGTGAGCAGAAGCAGATCTGCTTTTTCATAAATTTCCTGCATCAGATCTTGATCTTTTACATTCCCGTAAAAAGTACAAAATGGTAAATCATTTTCATTGGCGTAATCACTTACATCTCCCACAAAATTAAAATGTATTGGAAGTGAGCTATCTTTTACTTTTTTTGCAATTTCTATAATTAAATGTACCCTCTTTTGCGGTGCTCCTCTTCCTATAAAAAATACTTCTAGTCGTTCGTTGTTGCTTTTCTTCAACTGGGGAATGTCGATAGCATTTTCTACAAATAATAGATTCTTTAGGTACTCGGCAGGTACAGAAGTGTTATGATATTCAGCTTCTATTTGCCTCTTCAAATAAGCAGTGCTAGTAACTCTTTGGTTGATGAATGGCGCAAAGGCCTTAGTGTAGCTAATCCAGGTAGGAAGATGGCAAAGCTCTACTTTATTGATGTTGTTTTTTAAATGCGGTACAAGCTTATAAAAATAGATACACTCACCACCAAAAACGGTAGCTTCTTTATTGGCGTGAACCCAAGTAGATATAATTCCTCTAAAAATAAAATTGATAAAGTGCAACCATTTGTGGTCTATCCACTGTGATATATCCAAGACTTTTACTCCTGAAGTTGCGTAGTGTTCTGCAAAAAGATTATTGTTCGCTTTTTTTGTAAATATTACAATCGGATTCTTATCTAAGCAGCATGCAAGAAGATCGAGGTTTACTTGAGGAGAACCACCAATATCTCTATTGGGTAAGATAAAGAAAATACTATGCTTAGTTTTTAAAGGGAAAATATGACCGATTAGTTTTCCTACAATGACAAATGGCCACATTAATATCAGCTCAATAGCTAGTTTTCTTTTTGAAGCCTCATAAGTCATAAGTTAAAAATATTTCTTCAATAAGTTCTCAAGATAGTTAGCACCAAATGTAATACCTAATTCTTTGTAGGTTTCTACTGGAGTCGATTTACCTACATCTGGACTACCTCCTTTATCCTCTAAGATGCAAATCGCTTTTTTATGGCTATATGATTCAATTGCGGTAATAATATCTAATACCTTATAATTTTCAGGATTGGCAATATCTATCGTTAAATTGTTGTGGTTCACTATTAAATGGTTGCAAACTAATACTACATCATCAATATCCATCAAGTTTCGTTCTGCATTTTTCCATACTGCAAATTGCTTTTGCTGTTCAATTTGATGAACTAGGTAGTTTAAAATCGTATTATTATTACAGGTAAATCCTATTGGATTTGTTAGTCTAAATATTATATACCTCTTGCACTGCTCGCTAATAATTCTTTCCATTTCTAGCTTGTGCTGCACATACCTTGATTGGAATAGTTCTGTGTCGTAAATACTGCCAGTGCTAAAGTATACTATTTTCTTGTCAGGGAATTTTGTGATGCAATCTTCTAGTAATAATTTTTCCCTTTTAAAAGAGCTAGGATTAGTTTCTTTGGAATTCGATACTCCAGAGGCGAAAATGATTACTTCGTCTTCAGATTTATAATTAGCAAAAGCTTTTGCAAGCATTCCATTTCCTACTACCATTCT
>JBBRHK010000206.1:0-5729 GCA_038222815.1 Chitinophagales bacterium | reverse complement strand
CTTACCCCTCTCATAGCTCACTAGTTTTCCTAAATGTTGCTTTTGTAATCTTAATTCTTCACCTATTTGTCTTACCACTTCGCCACGCTTAGGTGCTGGCCAAGTGCGCCAGGTTTCAAAAGCAGTTTTTGCTGTAGACACTACTTTATCAAAACTGGCTTTATCTGCAACCATACAGGCACCTATTTCAGCACCATCTACTGGACTGTAACTTTTTATCAAGCTGCCTTTTGTAGCTTGCCATTTTTGGCCAGTACTTACACCAATGTTCTTTGCGGCTATTCCAAGTGGTTTTAAAAAATCTTTCATTTTATTTCTATATTTATCTTAGCAGGCAAGTTATAATAAATGTTATAATTAATTTCCCTAATTGTATCTATATCTCGATGAAAATAATAGTTATTTAGGGAGGAGATAAGGTTAAAAAACCTGAACGCTGCTGTCGTGTTCAAGAAATATAATAAAAATTGAGATGAAAAAAAAGTCTGAAGTTATTTTAGGGGCCAATGGGCAACCAATTGCAATTGATATGTATTACGGTGAGGCTGTGCAAGATGCAGCTTTGGTTATTTATGCCCACGGCTTTTGTGGATTTAAAGAATGGGGTAATGTTGGTTTGATAGCGCAGCAATTTGTAGAAAAGGGATTTGTATTTGCTTGCTTTAATTTTTCACATAATGGCACGAGTCTTACTCAACCAGAAGAGTTTGTACAACTAGATTTATTTGCAGAAAATAATTTTTCAAAACAGCTTTTTGACTTTGAGCAAGTGTTGAATTATTTTGTGAGCGTAGAAAGTGATTGGATAGGGATTTACAACAGTGGTCGCATTGGTATCATAGGACATAGTATGGGAGGGGGAATTGCTCTACTTACTGCTGTAGAACATCCTAGTGTAAAAGCTGTATGTACCTGGGCATCTGTTACAAGTTGTAACACGCCTTTTGGCAAGTGGGATAATGAAAAGATTCAAGAATGGAAAGATGAAGGGGTTGCTTATTACCATAACGGAAGGACAAAACAGGATCTGCCTTTAAATTATCAACTTGTAGATGATACAATCGTAAATGCAGAAAGATTAAATATTCTGGAAAGAGTGACTGGGTTGAAAAAGCCAGTGCTAATTTGCCACGGAACAGAAGACAGTTCTGTATCTTACCACAATGCAATAGTATTGAAAGAGGCCATTACAGGTGCAAGGTTAGTAAGCGTAAACTCAGATCACACATTTGGTAGAAAACATCCTGCTGTTAGTAATGATTCGCCAATCGCAATGGAAACTGTGGTGACAGAAACAATCGCTTTTTTTGAAGAAAGTTTAAACAACCATTAAATACTATTCTTTCTTTGCATTTTGTTTATAAAGGACGCCTCCTTGTTTTTGGGGATAAATAAATAATCACCAAATTCTTTATCTTCTCCGGTGTATGCTACTAGTTTTTGCTCTAGTACAATATAGGGAACGAAATGTAATTCTTCCATCAATTTAAAGATTACATTTTTATGCTCACCCCAGGTTTCTATCTGTACAATAGGATGGTGTTTTTCTAATATTGATCTTATTTCAGGGAAAACAAATTCTTCATAACCTTCGATATCGCATTTAATAAAGTCAATTTTCGGTAGGGTAGAGAGGAGCTCACTTCCTTTTACCATTTCAACTTCAAAGCTCATTTCGTTACTGCTACTCTTATTCTCCTTTGCTATGTGTGCTAGTCCCGGTCGTAGATTGTTCTTTTCAATTGGTAATGACATAGTCATTATTTTTTGTTCTGTGCCAAGGGCTTTGTTATGTAGTATGACGTTGGTTTTTCCACGCATAGCCCATTGCAAGGTTTTAAAAAACGGCACTACTGGTTCTATACATACCACTTTGCCTTTAGTTTTTACTAGCCCTGAAAATATTTTAGAAAAATAGCCAAGATTAGCACCTATATCTACTACAACATCGCCTTCTTCCACAATATTTTTTACAAAATAGTGGTACTTATAAATATAGTCGGATTTTAAAATGCCTGTCTTATAAGAAAACATAAAACCTCGGTGCAAAAGTTTTAAATAGTTCTTTAAGCCAAGCGCAAGGAAAAGATATTTTTTTAGAGTAGCGACCATTTTAGACGATTAGGAGATTAGACGTTTAGAAGTTTAGGGTTTAGTTCGCCGCGGCGAATAGAAAGTTTAGAGTTTAGGAAGTTTAGAGTTTGTTTAGCCAAGTTTAGAAAATTAGAATCATTAAGATTTGAAGGGCTGCTCTGACCTCAAGACACTTATCACTCATCACTTATAACTCATCACTCACAACTCACAACTGACTCAGTATTGCTCATTTTCATTTGGAAAGCTACCATCTTTCACATCCTTAATATATTCTTGCACAGCAGCAGTTATTTGTTCATTTAGGTTGAGATACTTTCTAAGAAACCTTGGTTTAAATTCATTGTTGATACCGAGCATGTCGTGCATTACCAGTACTTGTCCATCGCAGCCAGCGCCAGCTCCTATTCCTATTGTAGGTATCGATAGAGACTTTGTAACTTCTGCAGCAAGGTCAGCAGGGATTTTTTCTAAAACAATAGCGAAACAGCCAGCTTCTTGCAAAAGCAATGCATCAGTTTTAAGTTTTTCTGCTTCTGCTTCTTCCTTTGCCCTTACGGTATAAGTACCAAATTTATAGATGCTTTGCGGTGTAAGCCCAAGATGGCCCATTACAGGAATTCCTGTTTCTACAATTCGTCTTACACCATCTGCTACTTCTGATCCTCCTTCTAATTTCACAGCATGTCCACCTGTTTCTTTCATTATTTTTATAGAAGAATTAAGTGCTTCTTTACTATTACCCTGATAGCTTCCAAATGGTAAATCTACCACAACCAAGCAACGCTTCACAGCCCTAACTACACTTTGAGCATGATATATCATCTGATCTAGCGTAATGGGTAAGGTAGTTTCGTGACCTGCCATTACATTACTAGCGCTATCGCCCACAAGAATGATATCTATGCCAGCTGCATCTATCATTCCTCCAAAGGAATAATCGTAAGCAGTTAGCATCGATATTTTTTCCCCCTTCAATTTCATATTTTGAAGGGTGTGAGTAGTTACTTTTTTTACTTCTTTATGTATTGACATAAAATAAATTTCAATTAATAATTATTTTTCAGATTAGCTTTTTTGTATTTCTTCCCACATATTTTTTATAACTCCATCAGCCAAGCCTATCTTAGGAACATATATTTCTTCTGCTCCAGCCCACCTCATTGTGTTAAGATAAATGAGTAAGGCAGGTACTATTACATCAGCCCTATCTGATCGCATATCATATTGGGTTATTCTATCTTGAAGGGAAACGGCACTCAATTCTCTGTAATAATCTCTAAGTAAACTTATTGGCAAAGCCTTGCCATCTTTGCGCTTACTCATAGAGAATACTTTATTTATATTTCCTCCACTACCTATTCCTACAACTTCTTTATGGTCTTTTGTAGTTTGTTTTATGGCATTTTTCATTTCTTGCCAATGCTCGTCTGTTACTGCGTTTTGCAAAAGCCTAATAGTACCTATATTAAATGATTTTTGAAAAACTGCTTTGCCAGCAGTAAAGAAAGAAATTTCTGTGCTACCGCCACCTACATCTACATACAGGTAGCTGTGGTCTTTATCCATATTCTCGGCTACGTGGTTCTCATATACTAGGCCAGCTTCTTTGTCGCCTGTTATAATTTCTATCACTATTCCTGTTTCCTCTGTAATTTGTTTGATGATGACAGTAGAGTTTTCAGCATCTCTCATAGCACTTGTTGCAAATGCTTTTACAGATTGTACTTTATAGGCTCGCATCAGATGCTTATAAGAAAGCATTGTTTCTTTTAGCATCGCTACTTTATCATCGCCAATTTGCTTGTGAGCAAATACGTCAAAACCCAGTCTTAAAGGAACTCTTAATAAGTTGAGCTTTTTGAAGGTTACTTGCCCGTCCTTCTCTTTTATCACTTCTGTGATGAGAAGTCTGGCTGCATTACTTCCTATATCTATTGCTGCTAAAATCAATCGTTATAATTATTGTACGTGTAATAATCTACTACTTGCTAGGTTGTGGCAAGATAGTTTTTTGATAAAGATAATTGTATGTTTCTATTTGTGACCTTACTTTGGTCTTGCCTTCCTTTTCTACAAGCATATTTGATTGTTCATTATCCAATATCCTAGCTTTTACGTTGTCATTCATCTGAATGTCCAATATGTCTAAAAGTTCATTCTTAATTTCTTTATCAGTAACAGGGCAGGCTACTTCTACACGATGGTCAAGGTTTCTTACCATCCAATCGGCGCTGCTTATAAATACTTTATTCTGTCCGCCACTTCTAAAAGCTATAACCCTTGCGTGTTCTAAGTACTCATCTACAATACTAATGGCTACTACTTTTTTCTTGAATTTTTTACTATCAGTTAGCATACAGCAGATTCCTCTAATGATAAGCTTCACTTCCACTCCAGCTTTAGCAGCTTCAGTCAGTTTTCCTATTAGGATTTTATCGCTGAGCGAATTTACCTTTACTACAATGACTGCTTTCTTTTTTGCCAAGGCATATTTTATTTCCTTATCTATTAGCGCTACAAATTGTGAGCGCATATTATAAGGAGCTACTTGTAAATAAGTGGAACTTTGCAATACAGCCGTCCTTGATTTAGGGTGCTCTAGATAATTAAAAACTTTATTGGCGTCTGCCATCACCCGTCTATCAGAAGTAAGCAGCAGGTGATCTCCATAGATTTTGGCAGTTTTTTCATTTAGATTACCGGTACTCACAAAGCCATAATAAATGGTTTTGTTGTTTGTTCTACTTTTTATCACACAGATTTTACCGTGTACTTTTTGGTTTGGTGCGCCTAAGAGCACCTTAACACCAGCTTCTTCAAGAGTTTGCTTCCAATCTAAATTGGCTTCTTCATCAAATCTTGCTCTCAGCTCTAGCATCACAGTTACCGCCTTTCCATTACGTACAGCATTGGCTAGTGCATTTATAATTTTCGATCGTGAGGCTAATCGGTAACAAGTGATTTTTATACTCATTACGCTTGGATCAATAGCTGCTTCTCGCAATAAGTCTATCACAGAGTCAAAACTATGATAAGGGAAATGTAGCATTATATCCTGCCGTAATAACTCTTCTGTTACACTTTTTACGCTGATTAATTTTGGATGAGTAAAGGGTTTTTTTCTATTCGATTTTTTACCAGAAAATACATTAGGGAAATTCATAAAATCTTTAAAATTGTGAATTCTCCCACCGGGTAACATTTTTTCGTTGTCTTTTATGCCCATCCTCTTAAGAATATATAGGAGCAAAACAGAGTCTATCTCCCTGTCATACACAAATCTTACTGGCTTCCCTTTTTTTCTATTCTTTAAACCTTTTTCTAGTTTTTGCATAAGAGATGTAGACACATCGTTGTCAATATCAATCTCTGCATCTCTGGTTAGTTTTATGATATGAGAAGAAAATTTATCATAACTAAAGAACGAAAAAATAAGCGGTAGGCAAAACCTGATAACATCTTCTAGCAGAATGATACAAGTTGATTTATCATTAGAAGGCAAAATTAAAAATCTTCCTAGATGCCGCACTGGTACTGATACTAATGCAAATCGCTCTGGTTCTGTTCCATCAGTTTTTAGTAATCTACAAGCAAGGTAAGTGCTCTTATCATTGAGGGTGGGAAAGGCTTGT
>JBBRHK010000205.1:0-5792 GCA_038222815.1 Chitinophagales bacterium | reverse complement strand
ATTGCACACTCTTCACCAATATTCGCAGAGCCCGCAAGACCTACAGATCCTGTTATTTGTGCAGCTACATCAGATAATACATCACCATAAAGATTTGCCATTACGATTACATCAAAAATTTCCGGAGTGTCCGCCATTTTTGCAGCACCAATATCTATAATCCAGTGTTCATTCTCTATCTCTGGATACTCAGCGGCTATTTCGTCAAACACTTTATGAAATAAGCCATCTGTTTGTTTCATAATATTGTCTTTAGTAAAACAAGTCACCTTTTTTCTATTCTGCTGCTTCGCATATTCAAATGCATAGCGTACTATTTTTTCGCAACCTGGACGGCTTATTAATTTTAAGCATTGTATTACCTCATCTGTTTGTTGATGCTCAATACCTGCATATAGATCTTCTTCATTTTCTCTGATGATTACGATATCCATTACGGGATGCTTGGTTTGCACGAAAGGGTGCAAGCTCATACACGGACGTACGTTAGAGTAGAGACCCAAGAATTTTCTTGTAGTTACATTCAAGCTCTTATAACCTCCACCTTGTGGTGTAGTGATTGGAGCTTTGAGGAAAATTTTATTCCTTCTGATGGTATCCCAGGCTTCAGGCGCTATTCCAGCTGTGTTGCCAGCGAGATATACCTTTTCGCCTACTTCTATTTCCTCAATTTCTATCTGTGCACCTGCTGCCATAATAATGTCGAGTGTGGCGTCCATAATTTCTGGTCCTATACCATCTCCTTTTGCTACTGTAATCTTTGTCATAATTTTTCTATTTTTTTTGATGTTGCAAAATTGTAGTAATGCATCTATATATTTTTATTTATCATTGTAATACAAACCATAAATAATATTTATGAATTATACACTTAATCAACTTCAGATATTTTTAAAAGTAGTAGAGCTGCAAAGTGTAACTAAGGCTGCTGAAGAGCTCTATCTCACTCAGCCTGCAGTATCTATACAATTAAAAAACTTGCAGGATCAATTTGAGATTCCAATAACAGAAGTAGTCGGAAGGAAAATATACATTACTGAGTTTGGCTATGAAATAGCGGAAGCAGCACAAAAGATTCTGAATGAGGTGTATGCTATTAATTATAAGACTATGGCTTATAAAGGTCAGCTCACCGGGAAGTTAAAGATTTCAGTTGTGTCTACTGGTAAATATGTATTACCTTATTTTCTATCAGATTTTATTAATAATAATGCTGGCATTGAGTTGCAGATGGATGTTACCAATAAAAATCTCGTGGTTGAAAGTTTGGAAAAGAATGAAGTAGATTTTGCACTAGTATCTATTCTGCCTACATCAGTCAATGTAGAAAAATTAGATTTGTTACAAAATAAATTATTCTTAGTTGGTAATGGAAGAGCCGAACTCATAATTAGTACAAAACCAAAAGTTGTGTTTGCTAATTTACCTTTAATTTTTAGAGAGAAGGGATCTGGTACTAGACAAACGATGGAGCGATACTTAGATAAGAATCAAATAAAGGGGCTAAAAAAATTAGAATTGACTTCTAATGAAGCTGTGAAGCAGGCAATGTTGGCTGGTCTTGGTTACTCTATTATGCCGCTCATTGGGATTAAAAATGATCTGCGAAATAAGGATTTGCAAATTGTGCCAGTGAAAGGATTACCTATTAAAACTACTTGGAGTTTGATATGGTTAAAAGGTAAAAGGCATTCTCCAGTTGCTGCTTCATTTCTTGACTTCTTACGAAAAGAAAAAACTAAGATTGTTCAAGAAAAGTTTAATTGGTATGAGGACTATTGACGGTGAAGCAATCACTAAATTAGTTCAAATCAATGAATGTCCTTTTAGATTAAATAAAGTAAACTATAGAAGAATTATTCAGTTTTATAAATGATATTAATATAGTTACTAGTACGTGGAAGGATATTGGTTGGAAAGGGTAGCAAATTATTAAGAATTCTGTACTATTAAAAAATATAGGGGCATTCCTATTGTAATATTCACTGGAAAAGTTACGGCAAGAGCCATAGGTAGATAGAGCCCAGGATTGGCTTTGGGCACAGTTATTTTCATAGCAGCTGGAACTGCAATGTAAGAGGCACTAGCCCCAAGTACAGCAAAGATGAATCTGCTAGTAATATCATCTGTAACAATCGAACTTAGCAGCGCAACAACACAACCGTTTATTAATGGAATCAGTATTGCAAAAATTAAGGGAAATATTCCAAATGAAAAGAATGCTTTCAGTTTTCTTCCACTCGTAATACCCATATCTAAAAGAAAAATAGCTAGAAAACCTTTAAACAAATCATTTGTAAAAGGTTTTATTCCATCTGCTTGCTTAGCATTCGCTACAAACCCTATGATTAAGCTGCCTAGAATTAATAACACACTACCATTAGTAAGTGAATGTTTTATTACTGTTGGAATCTTAAGTTTGGGCGTTGTCACTTCTTTATTAAAAATGGATATAAGTACTAGGGCAATAATAATGGCAGGGGATTCCATTAACGCCATAATAGCTACCATATGGCCGTGGAGATTTAATTGTTGAGATTCTAGATAAGAAACAGCAGTAACAAATGTAACCGCACTTACAGAGCCATATGCAGCAGCTATAGCTCCTGCATCAAAAACATTGAGTTTTTTCTTTAAAATGAAAAAAGTATACATTGGGATTAACGCTGAAATAGCAATTCCAAAAAGCATTGACCAAGCAATTTCTGCAGTGAAAGTTTCATGAGACAATTCTTGTCCCCCTTTAAAACCAATAGCGAAAAGTAGATACAGTGATATAAATTTTGAAGAATTAGGAGGAATTTCTAAATCACTTTTTAGATATACAGAGATGATACCAAGCACAAAAAATAGTAAGGCAGGATTAGTAAGATTTTCTAAAAGTAGATTTAGGTTCATTTTTATAAATGGAAATTTTGCAATGACATAATTAAGTTAAGAACAATGAACTTGCAACCTATCAGCAGGTTGAAAGTCTTATTAACTGCTGTGTTACCTATATTTTTACCTGGCTAATTACTTGAGGTAAACTCTCCCGACAAAAGAACAATACAAATTTCTAAAGGCGAATGTAAGCTAAGACAGCTATTGATAAGGGGAAACAAATAAAATAATCTTCTTTACTTATTTCTTCAATTCTCTTGTTATAATATAGTTTGCGTTGCTATATAAAAATTCTCGTCTATTTCTAATGCCTCTTTTTTCAATTTTATTTTACACCACTTAGTAGTGGGAGTTATCCACTTATCTGTTCCTTTTATGCGAATTGGTATGGTAAAATCTGTATTACAATTGGTAAATCTGCATTCGTATTTTTTTCCCTCTTCTATCACTTTTATTTCAAGGATAGGTACATCTTTAGTTCTCAAGTATTGATCGAATAATGGTTGGAAATTATAACCAGATTGTTTAATAATAAAATCTTCTATCTGCTTTGTGGTGACGGTGCTATGATAAAATGTTTTATTCATTTCACGTAGCATCATCCTGAATTTTTCATCGTTATTCATTACTTGCCTAATGATGTGAATCATATTGCCACCTTTATAATACATATCGCCACTACCATCTTTATTTACGTTATATGGCCCGATGATTGGTTCATCATTTAAAATGTTTTTTCTAGTACCTATCACGTATTCATTTCCTGCTTGCTTTCCATAATAATAATCTGTAAAAAGTGTTTCGCTATAATTAGTAAAGCTTTCGTGTATCCACATATCTGCTATGTCCTTGGAGGTGATATTGTTAGCAAACCATTCGTGACCACTCTCATGTACGATTATAAAATCAAATTTTAATCCCCATCCCGTATGCGATAAGTCTCTGCCAGAATATCCTTGTTTAAACTTATTACCATAAGCGATAGCACTTTGATGCTCCATACCTAGATGAGGTGCTTCCACTAGCTTATACCCATCTTTATAAAAAGGATAGGGGCCAAACCAATGTTCAAATGCTTTCATCATTCTACCAGCATCTTTAAACTGAATTTTTGCTTTTTCTTCGTTGCCTTCTAGTACCCAATAGTCCATTTTTAGCGGACCATTTTCTCCGGCGAATGTCTCAGAGAAATTTACATACTTTCCTATGTAGGGTACGATGTTGTAACTATTGATGGGATTTTTTACAGCCCAACTGTAAGTGGTAAGTGTGGTGTCATATATCTTTCTGCCTGTAAGTTGTCCGTTGCTTACACATACAAGATTGTCTGGAATGGTTACGTGAATGTCTGTACTATCCACCTCATCTGCCTGATGATCTTTGCAAGGGTACCACACACTTGCGCCTAGTCCTTGGCAAGCTACCGTAACCCAAGGATTACTATTGCTATCTTTTTTCCAAATGAAGCCGCCATCCCAAGGAGGGTTTACGGCTTCTTTCGGCTTGCCGTGAAAAGTTATGAGCAGTTCATAATTAGATTCGTTCACAGTTATAATCTTTTCCATTGGAATAAAATATCCGTTCCCTCTTTTGATAACCGTGGTTAGATCTACTTGATTTATAAGTTCAAATGATGCACCTGTAGTCATTTTACCAACAGCTTTTATCCAAACTCCATCTATTATCATTGGTTCTTGCAAATCTATTTGCATTTCGGAGCCAGGTTTTAAAGTCTTGAAACTGATAATATTTTTTCCTGAAACAGATTTATTAGCGATATCAATATTTACACTAAGGTCATAATGCGTTACATCCCACCAATCTCTTGATGCGCCATAAGTACCACGAATGCTATCTGCCAAAGTAAATTGCGCAGTAGCAGTTGTGAAAAAAAGGCCTGTCAAAATAACGGTTACTAAGCTTGATATTATTTTTTGCATAAATTGTAAGTTCTACAATAAAGATAAGCAACAGCACAAGGAAAATTATGAATGATTTGCTAACTATTTTTTGCATCCGATTAAGGGCCAAGGTTGTAATTCGTAGTGTATCATCATTTTCTTTTTTTTCACTTATTCTTTTGGTTTGTGTGGGGTGTGGTCAAGATGGTAAAAGAAAGTCTACCTATTTTAACTATAACGAAAGTAGTGGTATCGCCAGTTTGGATCCAGCCTTTGCAAAAAGCCAGTCGGTAATGTGGCCTATACATCAGTTATACAATACTTTGGTAGAAGTGAATGATAATCTACAAATAGTTCCTTCTCTAGCAAAATCTTTCGAAGTGTCAGCAGATAGGAAGCAGATAAAATTTACGCTTCGGGATGATATTTTTTTTCAAAAAAACAAATGTTTTGGTGATAGCGGAACAAGAAAATTAACGGCTAAGGATGTAGAGTATAGCTTTTCACGCATTATAGATCCTGCTGTGGCAAGTCCTGGTGCTTGGATATTTAATGAAAGAGTAGCAGCAGAGAACCCCTTTGTAGCTGAGAATGATTCTACATTTATTCTTAATCTCAAGCAACCCTTCTACGCTATCCTAGGAATCTTGAGTATGCAATACTGCTCTATTATACCGAGAGAAGCGGTGGAATTTTATAAGCAAGATTTTAGGCGGCATCCTGTGGGTACAGGTCCTTTTCAATTATTAATATGGGAGGAAGGACAAGATCTTGTAATGGTAAAAAATGAAAATTATTTTGAGAAGGATAGTGTAAATAATAGGCTTCCTCATTTACCAGGAATTCACGTTCATTTTTATGATAGCAAGGCTACAGAGTTTTTAGAATTTCAACAAGGAAAATTAGATTTTACTAATGATATTGATCCTTCGTTTAAGGATGAAGTGCTTACAAAATCAGGTAAGTTAAAAAAGGAATGGGAAGCAAGTATTAAGTTACAAAAGCACC
>JBBRHK010000204.1:0-5807 GCA_038222815.1 Chitinophagales bacterium | reverse complement strand
GGTGAAGGGCTTTACACACAGCTTGCAAGAAAATCGTAAGCTTGAAGCTATTCTTGTTTTTTGTTTCCAATTACTTTTTATTAAAATAGCAATAGTATCAATTCAACGATTGTTGTTATTAAATGAAACTGTTTTATTCAGCTCTTTACATACTGCTAAACTTGCATTTTCTAGCTCACTAGGTGATTGGTTTATCAATACAATGCTAGCAGTCTTTGCATTGGAGGCATTAAGGCGAACGCTTGTCAATTCATCTCTTGACTTAAGGGTATTAAATAAACCAAGAAATTTCCTGACAATTATTACTTCTGCTGTAGCTATTGTTCTTGGGGGCTTTTATTCTTTACAACTTATAAAGTATGTAGTTACAAGTGAGGTACTTTCTTTTGATGTGCTCAATATATTTTCTTTGGATTATTTAACAGTAGTAGCCCTTGTAGGAATTATAGGGAGTGTATATGTTATATTTCAAATAAATTATTATTTAATTATAAAGTACAAACTAGATTCTTTAGGAAAACTATTATTCCTACTTTCTTCGACTATTTTACTTTTACTAATAGTTACCATAAGATTTCGCTTAATGCAAGTAGGTACAGATATGGCCATTGCTTGCTGGCTGCTAGGCCTTCAAATTTTAATTTTTATTACTATTCAGTTTAAGTCTAGGCGAAGTGTATTCTTGCTAGGATGGATGTTTTTTTTATCAATCTCTACAGCTTCTTTCATCTTACATTTTCAGCAAAAGAAGGAATTGGAGGAACGGAGTCTTTATGCTAATCGTCTTGCTGCCAAAGTGAGTCCTGTCACAGAAATGATGCTGGGAACTATAAGTACTGAGATAAATAATGGTTTCACAGCAGAAGAATTTTTGACCTTAAAAAATAGTAAGAGTAGAAATTTGGATTCAGTAAAATTAAGTACTAGTTATAGCAATAGATATTCGTACAAAATGTTTTTGTTCGATGAGAACGAGAAGCCCTTACAAGACAATAAGGATTACAGCTTTGCAGATTTGAATACAATTATCCTCACACAGGCAAAGCCCAGTCTCATACCAGACTTGTATGTATATGAAGCATCATCCTATCAATTTAATTTTATTCTAAAGAAGCAAATGCTAGATACAGCTTCTAATTTAATTGGATATGCGATATTCCAAATAGTTCCTCGTACTAATGTGAATAGCAACCTTTATCCAGAGATATTTAATAAGCAAATAAGCCGAGATTTTACTAAGCTTAGAAACTATGCTTTTGCCATTTATAATAACGACAAAATCATCTACAATGAAAATGAATTTCCCTTTTCTACTTCTTTGCCATCAAATTTCTTCAAGCTACAACAAGAAAAAATAATAGATGAAGATGGATATTCTCAACTCTGGAAAACGACTGGCGCAGGAAAAGCAGTGGCCATAGTAAAAAAGAATAATACCTGGCTCAGTTTTATCACACTATTCTCCTATATACTTTGCATAATGTTACTGCTAAGGTCGTTTTGGATTTTAGCAAGATTTATTGGTAGTTCAACATTTAGTATTTTTAGCTTTTTCCAAAAGATATCCTTCAATATCGCAGAGCGAATACAAGCTTCTATAATCTTGTTGTCAGTAGGCTCGTTTTTTATAATAGGCATTGTTACCATTCTATTTTTTATATCAAGGTCAAGAGAAACTAATCAGAAGAAATTGAGCAATACACTAGATGTAGTGATAAATCAATTAGAAGCTGCTCTAGATGATGAAATTGCTACAGGAAATTTATATGATAGTACTTACTCAAGGCTAGATAGCTCTAGTATCTACAGAATATTTTCTGGTATATCAGAATCTAATGGCATTGAGCTAAATTTATATGATCTAAATGCCAACTTACAGTTTTCTACTTTGCCTTTACCCTATAGTAAAGAACTTACTAGTAAGAAGATGGATCCAAATGCTTTTGTTAAACTCAATAGTCGAAAGGCCTTACAATTATATCAGAATGAAAAAATTGGACAACTTAATTATCTCTCGGCTTACAGAGCACTGATCAATGGAAATGGAGATACTTATGGATTTATTCAAAGTCCATTTTTTAGATCAGAAGTAGCACTTAGAAACGACATTTCCGATTTTTTAGTAGCGATGATTAATTTGATTGTGTTTATATTTTTAATTAGTGGATTAGTGGCTATTTTGGTAACCAATCGAATAACAAATGCATTTACTCTAATAGGCGATAAAATGAAAATGATTAGTCTTGGCAAGAGTAATCAAGCTATTGTATGGAAAGGAAATGATGAGATAGGTATATTGATACAGCGTTATAATGCAATGTTATCTGAGTTAGAAGCTAGTGCAGCTACATTAGCGAAAAATGAAAGAGAGTATGCTTGGCAGGAAATGGCAAAGCAAGTTGCGCACGAGATTAAAAATCCCCTTACACCTATGAAACTAAGTATTCAGTTTTTACAAAGAGCCATAGAGTCAGATGCGCCAAACGTAAAGGAGCTTAGTACTTCTACTGCTACAACAATCATTAATCAAATAGAGCATCTTAGTAAGATGGCTGGTGAGTTTAGTCAGTTTGCGCAAATTGGCAGTGCAAAAAAAGATAAAGTTCACCTACAGGATATTTTATTATCACTAAAAGAATTGTATAAAGCCAGCGGTGACGCTACATTTACTTGGGGGTTAGAAGCACAGCCAATCTTTGTAATGTCAGACAAAACAAATATTAATCGATTGTTTACTAATCTTATTCAAAATGCAATTCAATCTAGTAAGGAAGGGGTTCTTGTAAATGTATCTATTAAAGTATTTTTGGAGGGAGCTACCGCTATTGTGCTTGTGCAAGATTCTGGTTCTGGCATACCCGAAGAATTTATTCCTAAAATATTTGTACCAAACTTTACTACGAAAAATTCTGGAACTGGTCTTGGTCTTGCAATGTGTAAACGAATAGCGGAGCAGGCTGGGGGAGATATTAGTTTTACATCTTCCCACGAGGGTACTACTTTCAGAGTATCATTACCTGTTATAGACTAAGATCGCTTATAGTGCTGGTCGTGCATAAATGATTCGAAAGAAGCCCTATCAAAACTACTTAAGTTTTGGTCTGATTTCATCATTGCTTTTTGTGCTTGCAGTACGCCATACCTAATATCTCCAATACCCTTTATGCTGTGTGCATCAGGATTGATCGATATGAGGACTTGCTTACTTAATGCATATTCTATGTTACTCCAATCTAAATCTAGCCTGTGTGGATTAGCATTCAGTTCGATAGCTACATCGTGAGCAGCACAGCAGTCTATTAATTCTTTGTGATTTACAGGATAGCCCGTTCTGCTTAGTAATAGTCTTCCTGTTAAGTGACCAAGGACAGAAGTATATGGATTCGTTATAGCGCCTATAAGCCTTTTCATAGCTTTCTCTTCCGTCATATTGAGATTGCTATGTATTGATGCAATGATGCAATCAAATGTGCTTAGTATCTCCTCTTCATAATCTAAAGAACCATCGTTAAGTATATCGCATTCTATACCTTTATATACGATGAAGTTGTCTAAGCTAGCATTCAGCTGTTCTATCTCTTTGTGTTGTGCCTGTACTCTTAGTTCAGATAATCCTTCTGCATAGAAGGCAGCCTTACTATGATCAGTGATGAGCATATATTCGTGTCCCATAGCTTTACTAGCAGCAGCCATTTCAGCTATACTGTTACTCCCGTCACTCCAAGTGCTATGGCAATGAATTAATCCCTTTACATCAGCAACATTAATCGGCTCAGGAATTGTATGATTTGCGGCAGCATCTATTGCTATTTCTGTCTCCCATAAGTAGGCAGGAATAATTTGAATATTGTGGCCTTTGAAATACGTTTCTTGTTCCGTGTAATTTCCGATTGGATAGGTACTAATTAATTTATTTTTAAAATTTTCCGAAGCGGTAATTTCAAATAATTTATCTAGTTTATTTTCTAGTAAAACAGGGTGTAATTTTAATGAAATTCCACTCGCAGTTTTATAGGTTAAAATCTGCTTATTTTCTTCAATAAAATGAAGCTTTTTTTCTGTTGATAATTTTTCTTTTATTTCTTCGCTTTTTACTGCAATGACGAAGTCGATTGAAGTAACTATTTGAGATTGATTTTTTATTTCGCCAGCAATTTCTACACAATTACTTGTAAAAAGATTTTGTAATAATTGAAAACATTCTTTGCTTAGCTCTTCTACAGAAGCAAAAAGGTGATTACCCAAATTAGAGTTATAAAATTCAATTAATTCCGCAATTTTATTCTGAGTTTTTTCTCCAAAACCTTTAAATAATTTTAATCTATTTTCTTTGCAAGCGTAGAGTAATTCACCCAAATTTTCGATTTTCATCTCTTTCCAGATGGTATTTATTTTTTTTGGCCCTATACCTTTTATCATCATCATCTCTAAAATACCGTCCGGAGTTGATGTAATTATTTCTTGTAGTTGCTTCATTTCTCCAGTGGAAATGATCTCTAATATTTTTTGAGTAACAGAAACACCAATGCCTGGAAGTTGTTTTATTGATTTCTCATTTAACTCAGAAATATTGGCAGTTACCTTCTCAATATTAAATGCAGCATTAGCAAATGACTTACTTTTAAAATTGTTTTCTCCATGGATATCCATCAGCTTAGAAAGCAGAGAAAATTGGTTAGCAATAGCTTCGTTTGTCATTGGGTAAAAGTAATTACTGTTATCTATAAATAAAAGAAATGTTTTAAGTAGGAAGTAGAGTGTATCCTGTATACTACTGTTTATAGGCATTACAGCCAAGCTTACTAGAAATAAAAAACCCCAACTATAAAGTCGGGGTTAATAAATGCTTTAATAAAAAGCTTATTTTTTCTTTTTAGGAGCTGCTTTTTTCGCTGCCGCTTTCTTAGGAGCTGCTGCTTTCTTAGGAGCTGCTTTTTTTGCTGCTACTTTCTTAGGAGCTGCTTTTTTTGCTGCTGCTTTTTTAGGAGCTGCTTTCTTTGCTGCTACTTTTTTAGGAGCTGCTTTTTTTGCTGCTGCTTTTTTAGGAGCTGGTTTTTTTGCTGCTGCTTTTTTAGGAGCTGCTTTCTTTGCTGCTGCTTTTTTAGGAGCTGCTTTTTTTGCTGTTGCCATTTTTTTAGAATTTATTGGTTAGTAAATATTTACTAAAAATAAATACTTTTTTTATATCACCAAAAAAAATCTAATATTTTATGCCTCAACTTCTAGCGCTGCTACAGAAACAAAAGTCTTATCGCCTTTCGTTTTCTTGAATTCTACAAGACCATCTGCTAATGCAAAGATTGTAAAATCTCTTCCTAATCCTACATTTTTACCAGGATGATATTGTGTACCACGCTGCCTGATAATAATATTTCCTGCAAGAGCTGGTTGGCCGCCATAGATTTTTACACCTAGTCTTTTACTTTCAGAATCTCTTCCGTTTTTTACCGAGCCTTCACCTTTTTTGTGTGCCATTTCTTATAATTTTAATACTGTTTTTCTGTAATTTTTTTACCCTCAAAAATCCTTCCTTTTTGCAAAGAAATTTATGCAATTGAAGTCACCTTTATTTGGGTATATTGAGTACGATGACCGTGCTTCTTACGGAAGCCCTTTCTTCTCTTCATCTTAAAGGCGATTACCTTCTCTCCTTTTACTAAATCGTTTACTATTTCTGCTTTAACAATGGCACTAATACCACTGCTTAATGTTTGCTTACCATCACTAGTAAGTAACACATCAGAAAATTCTACCGCATCACCTGTTTTTCCGGCTAGGTGGGGTACATACAAGCTATCGCCTGCTTT
>JBBRHK010000203.1:0-5810 GCA_038222815.1 Chitinophagales bacterium | reverse complement strand
TTCCGAAAGTACTTTCTGATTTGAAGGGCTTATATTTTGCGGAGCAGTATATTTTTGTTCTTTATTATCTAGGATGGTAAAGGTTTTGCAAACTTCATTACTTAATGATTTTACCGGAGAACTACTAGAAAAAAACTCGACACAAAGCTCATACTGACCAGGAGGAAGGATTACCGGATTGCCAAGTAAGCTAATAGCACTTGCGCCACTCCAATTTCTTACCGCATTATTAAAGCCTGCATTGGGTGCAGTTTCCCTTGTGAAGCTGCCAAATTTCTTGGAACCTCCTTGCCTAATAGTAACAAGTATTTTGCACTCTTGCACCTCTGGTGCTATTTGCCCGTTGCGTAATTGTGCCTGCGTAAGTATCATTACAGGAGGCATTACTTGGCCCCACGCATCAGTATTGGCAGGGAGGTTTGCAGGCATTGTAACTGTAATGCTGCTAATAGGGTTTTGCGCTATTGCCAATAGGCAAAAGCTGAAAAGAAGAAAGAAAATTAATTTTTTCATTGTTGTAGTTTTGGTGGGTAAAAGTTTTTATTTCCCAGGGAAACTTGGACTGTAACGGAGAACTTCCTAGAATCTA
This sequence comes from Chitinophagales bacterium, assembly GCA_038222815.1. Classification (GTDB taxonomy): domain Bacteria; phylum Bacteroidota; class Bacteroidia; order Chitinophagales; family Chitinophagaceae; genus Ferruginibacter. Next base: position 5,221 of record JBBRHK010000203.1, on the reverse strand, counting down.
ATTTCTAAATAAAGATTTTTTTAAAAATGTTACCCTTGTTTTTTTAAGGGATTGGTTGGGTTAGTTTTTATTTACTTTTTTATCCTAAAACCTAAGTGAAAAAAGAGGGGTTAAATAACTATACAAATATCATTTTATGATAGCATAATTAAAATCCCTAAATGTAGGGAGGGAGAAATTGCACTTTGTCACTTTTTGGAAAGATTACTAGAAGAAATAATAGGGAGGTTTGGTAAATTTTATTTCACGATACACATAACGAAGAGGATGTATTTTAAGTTTCTATTAGCTTAATAATAGCGTTTAGGAACTACAGGTGGAATCTCTCAATGCTTGCTAGTTCTCAGGTATAAAAGCAACAATCTCCTCAATCCTACTAGCAACCTTTATAATCTTACCATCTTTACCCACAAGTATATGGGTAGGGAAAGATGAAATGAGTAAATCGTCCATCATAAAATCTCTTGCGCTTGGAACTACCGTATAGCTGAAAGGTTTCTTCTTCAAGAATGCCTCTAGTTCGCTTTTTTCGTCCATTGCCAAGCTGATATATAGAATGTCATTTCGCTTGTTATTATCTTCTACTAGTTTGTTTAATATTGGAAATTCTTCTACACAAGCTACGCATTGTATAAACCAACATTTAAGTAAAATTATTTTTCCTTTTGTAGAAGCATTACTGTAGATTTTATTGTTTAGATCACTGAAGTTATACGTAGGAAGTTCTGTGCCTTCCATTTTATAATCTTTCAAAGAGGAAGTAGCCATTTGAATTATAGTACTTCTCACACTTTCATCTTTACTAGAATTATTTTCCAATTTCAATACAGACTTACCATCTTTGATTCTAGTTTTAAAAGCAATAAAATTTCCAGTACTTAATTGGGTAAGAAATTCTGATTTACTTATTGCTGTAGAGTCTTTATCTAACCCAATAAAATCATCAGATAGAACTAAATCATAGTAGGTATATCTGTACCAAGAACTAAAATCTTTTGTGATGGCAGTTCTGTCAATTGTAAAAACTTTATCTTCTACATTAGGTTCGTTTTCTTTTTGATCACTGCAAGAAATAGAAAACGCTAATGCCATTAATAGAGACAAGTAGATTTTATTCATCGTTTAATATTTCAAGATGGGTAACAATTAAGATTCTATTTACCCTTAACAGAAAATAACCAAGCAAGCAACCCCGGCTCCGCAAAAGCACTATCCCAGCTATTATGATTGGCATTAGGGTATAGCGTAAACTGAACTTTAGCGCCAGCTTTCTTCAATGCTTCGTACATATTTTGAGAATGATAGGGAGGCACCACATCATCTTTTGCACCGTGGAAAATCCACCATTGTGTTTTCTTCATTTGCTTTGCAGTAATTGGATTAGCTCCTCCGCAGATAGGAAACGCAGCCGCAAATGTTTTGGGCATTCTTCGTACGAGTTCAAAGGCGCCCATACCGCCCATAGATAGCCCACCTACATAGACTTGCCTTTTATTTATAGGATAAGTTTCTAAGACTTGGGTTACCAGTTCCTGTAGCATTTCCATAGTGCGACCTGCTGGGCCATCTGCTACAAAATCGAAACTACGTTTGTTTTTATCATTGTGGGTGCGCAAGGTATTACTCCAATAATCGTTATTACTACATTGAGGAAAAACAACGATGGCAGGATACTTTTCTCTAACACTATCTCTCAGAAACATTTTTGCTCCGTGTATGAGTTGCCTTTGATTATCGTTACCTCTTTCTCCTGCACCATGCAAGAAAAATACTACAGGATAAGTTTTACTGCTATCATAATTTAATGGCAAAAGAATACGATAGGGTAGTGTATCGCCATTTTGTACCATCCACTTTTTTTCTAGTACAGAATAATCTTGTGCTATACAATTACCGAATATAAAGCTTGTTATAGCTATAAGTACAACTATCTTTTTCATATTTATTTTATTAATTTAAATGACGCCTCTTTTACATCTCTACTATTACCACCAATAAAAACTTTAAAATCTCCCGGCTCTGCTACAAATTTTAAATCATAATTATAAAATTTCAAATCTTGTTCAGAAATTGTAAAGCTTATTTTTCTTACCTCGCCAGCTTGTAATAAAATTTTATTAAATCCTTTCAATTCTTTAACCGGTCGTGTTACACTTCCCACCATATCCCTGATGTAAAGCTGTACTACCTCCTGTCCATCTACATCGGAGTTATTAGTTACACTGACACTAGCCATAATTTTCTCACCAGGTTTAAAACTTGTTTTATCTAAAGTAATATCACTGTAAGTAAATTTCGAATAACTCAATCCATAACCAAAAGGGTAAAGTGGCTCATTGCTTACATCTAAGTAATTGCTTCTAAATTTCTGAAACCACTTTCCATCCGCTAACGGACGGCCAGTATTTTTATGCGCATAGTAGATTGGAACTTGTCCTACATTCTGAGGAAAAGTAGCAGTAATTTTTCCAGATGGATTTACATCGCCAAATATTACATCTGCTATTGCAAATCCAGCCTCGCTTCCACCAAACCAAACATTCAGTATGCTGCTCAGATGCTGCTGTTCCCAAGACAAATCTAAAGGGCGGCCATTGAAAACAACCAATACTACTGGTTTTCCAGTTTTTATCAGAGCTTCCATTAATCTTTGTTGTGTAGCTGGAATTCTAATATCAGAGCGACTACTACTCTCACCACTCATCTCTGCAGATTCTCCACCAGCAAATACAATCACATCAGATTTTGCTGCGATAGCCATTGCTTCGTCAAACAATTCTTGCTCGGTTCTATTATCACGATGTAGCGTTTTGCCAAACATTGTAGAACGTTCTTCTAGTATTTTATCGTCTGTGAGGTTAGTGCCTTTTGCATACAGCACATTTGCGTTGCTACCTAGTACTGCTTTGAAGCCAGCTAGTACAGACGTTGCATTGTCTTTATTGGCAGCTACGCTCCATGTGCCTGGCATATTTTCTTTGGCATCTGCTAATGGACCTATCAAGGCTACGGTACCAGATTTTTTTAGAGGTAAAATATTTCCTTCATTTTTAAGTAAAACAAAACTTTGTGCAGCTATTTTTCTTGCTTCTTGTCTGTTAGCTTGTGTAAAAATTTCTGACTTAGCCCGGTTCTCATCACAATATTTGTAAGGGTCTGTAAATAAACCTAGCACATATTTGGCTTCCAATATTCTTCTGCACGCTGCATCTATTTCTGCCATTGTAACCTTACCTTCTTTCAATGATTTTTCTGTAGTGGTCAATAATCCTTCGCCTACCATATCCATATCTATCCCTGCTTTTAATGCCAATGCAGATACGGTTTGAAGATTTCCAAGGCCGTGATCTATCATTTCATTAATGCCTGTATAATCTGTAACTACAAATCCTTTGAAGCCCCACTGCTTGCGCAATACATCTGTCATTAGCCACTTGCTGCCAGTAGCAGGAATACCATCTACTTCATTAAAGCTTGCCATTACAGAACCCACACCAGCATCTACCGCTGCTTTGTAAGGAGGAAAATAATCGTTGTACATTCTTTGATGACTCATATCAACAGTATTGTAATCTCTGCCGGCTTCTGCTGCACCGTATAAAGCATAGTGTTTTACACAAGCCATTATCGTATTATTTTTGGTAAGGTCAGTACCTTGGTAACCTTTTACCATTGCTTCGGCAATCCTCGAACCTAAGAATGGGTCTTCGCCATTACCTTCTGAAACCCTCCCCCAGCGTGGGTCACGAGAAATATCTACCATTGGAGAGAACGTCCAATTGATACCATCTGCACTTGCTTCTTGCGCTGCTATCTGTGCAGTGCGCTCTATCAATTTCATATCCCAAGTACAACTTAAACCCAGTGGAATAGGAAAGACTGTTTCGTAACCATGAATTACATCCATCCCAAAAAGTAGTGGAATTTTTAATCTGCTTTGCTCTACTGCAACTCTTTGTACTTCTTTAATTTTTGCTACAGATTTTATATTGAAAAGCCCGCCGACTTTTCCTTCCTTTATTTTTTGTGCAATGTTTGAGTTTGAAGCCTGACCGGTTACGATGTCTCCACTTCCTGGAAGATTAGTTTGCCCTATCTTTTCTGTAATAGTCATCTTCTTCATTAAATTATCAATGAAGATTTTCATCTTTAGATTTTCTGCTGCACTCATTTTTTGTGCAAATAATTGGGTGCTACCACTTAGTGTAATAGCAAGACAAAGGATTAGTTTGAATTTTTTCATCGTTGTTCTTTTTATTTCAATAATAATGGGGCTAATAATTTTTGCCAAATAGCATAACCCTTTGCATTCATATGTAAATTATCTTGCAGGAATATGTCAGCCAAAGGCTTGCCATCCGATGCTAGCATTGGCTTCCACACACTTAGGAATTTTGTATTTTTTTGCTTGTACAAATATTTTTTTATCATCTTATTAGAAGCTATCATTCTATCTTTCATTGCCCATCTTGCCGGGCTTGGTTTTAAAGAAACAAATAGAATAGGAACATTAGGAATTTTACTTCTGATTGATGTAAACAAAAGTTTTAACCTATCAAGAACAATTTCTGCATTAACGGTATCGGAACTAGCAATATCATTTTCTCCGCAATAGATAACGACTTGTTTTGGGTCATAAGGAAAGATTACTTTATCGGAATAGTAAATAACATCAAGCAATGTAGAGCCTCCAAAGCCTCTGTTAACGATGGGTTTGATAGGAAAATAGGATTGCACATCTTGCCAAATGGTAAACGAAGAACTACCTATAAATAAAATTTGATTCGGTTCTGGGAACTTAATGGAATCTTCCCTTTTGAATTGTGCAAACTCTCTTGCAAAGGGTTGTGCCTTTGCAAGAGTAAATAGTATAAAGAGTAGCGCTAAACTACAAGTCAGCTTTTTAATCAATTTTTATCGGTTTAGTTTTTTCTGAAACGCCATTTTCATTAAAAGATTCTATAGCAAAATAATAGCTCTGATTTGTAGAAAGACTTTTTAATAAAAGTTCATTTTTATCATATATCATCCAGGAATTGTAAAGCTTATTTGGAGCTATTCCCCAGTAAATGTTATAGCCTTGTGCACTCGCTTGCGCAGCCCAAGTAATCATTGCATCTCTTCTATCTGCTTTTCTATTTACAGTAAAGTTGTTTACAGCTACTGGTTGTTTGCCATCACCTTTGCCAAATATTCTGAATCCAGAAATAGATAGAGAAGG
>JBBRHK010000202.1:0-5811 GCA_038222815.1 Chitinophagales bacterium | reverse complement strand
TATTAATATGAAGCCAGGGAATTATACCATCTCTGCCCGAGCTATCAATAAAGATGGACAGCCCTCATCATTCATTAATAAGTTTCAACTAACTGTACAAGCTCCTTTCTGGAAAAAACCTTGGTTTATTTTAACCTCTTTCTTGGCAGCCATCTTAGCTACAATTGTCTTTTTACAATATCGTAATAAGCAAAAGATAGTTATACAAAATGCACAAGCAAAAGCCATTGCAGTACAAAGAGAAAAAATTACTGCCGATTTGCACGATGATATTGGTGCCAGCCTAAGTAGTGTGCAAATAAATAGTGCCGTAGCCGCAAAACTTTTTGATACTAACCCAAAAGAAAGTAAAATGCTGCTGAGTAAATTAGAAAAACAGGCACAATATTTATCAGAAAGAATTGGAGATTTTATTTGGAGTATGAAGCCGGGGAAGGATGAGTTTCTAAATATTAGGGAAAGAATAAAGAACTATGCCGCAGAAATTCTAAATGCTAAGAACATCCAATTCAAAATAAATGTAACCAAGAGGGCAGATGAATTACTGATAGATTTTGATATAAGAAAAAACGTTTTACTTATAACTAAGGAGGCTATCAATAACGCTGCAAAGTACAGCGAGGGGAAAAATGTTTGGGTGACCATTACTGACGAACAGAAAAACATTATACTGTCAATCAAAGATGATGGTAGGGGATTTGACGCCCAAAGTACAACAGGTAATGGCTTGGCAAATATGCAGAGTAGAACACAAGTACTTGGCGGCAGTTTTGAAATTAATAGTCGTATCCCTTATGGAACTTCTATTGATGTAACCATTCCTATCCCTAGTATTAGTTAGATAGATGCTTTTTTGTTTTAGCTAAATTTGTAAAATGGCGATCAAAGTATTTATCTATGATGATAATAAAGACAGGCGAGATAGCTTAAAAGTATTGCTACAGCTCAATGATAATTTAGTGTGGGTGGGAGAAGGAGAAAATTGTAAGAACGTTTTGCAAGAAATGGAAACTGCTGAGCCAGACGTTATACTAATGGACATTAATATGCCAGAGGTAGATGGCATTGCCGGATTAATAAAAATAAAGAGTAAATACCCTCACATAAAAGTACTGATGCAAACGGCTTACGATGATAGTGAGCGGATTTTTACTAGTATTAAAAACGGCGCCAGCGGTTACATATTAAAGAGGGACAAACCTCAACGAATATTACAAGCCATAGAAGAAGTATATGAAGGAGGTGCGGTAATGAACCCCGGCATTGCACAAAAAGTATTAGAGTTTTTTATGCCTATGGTACAACAAGAGTCTTCATTAACCTTAAAAGAAAAGGAAGTTTTAAAGTTATTGGCAGAAGGTTATAGTTATAAAATGGTAGCCGATGAGTTATCAATAAGCTATAGTACCGTAAATACACACACGAAGCATATTTACGTAAAGCTTCATATCTCTTCGCTTGGGGAGGCCATTGCTTGGTACTATAGAAATATCAAGTAATTGCATTTATCTTCTCCTCCTTAGAATTAGGGATATGATAATTCATTTATATAAGTGATATTTGGAATACCAAAGTGCTTACTAATCCCCTTATTTAGTAATCCAACAACTGCAATTCAACCTAAAAAGATTTCACAAAACAGGGGTAACAATTTATAAGCATTATTGATATTACCTTATAACTAAACTCTTTTTTGTGAAAAAGCTGTTGTTCCTTCTACTCTTTATGCTGCAATTACTAGCAGCAAATGCCCAGGCTCCCAGCATTAATATTACGTTGCCTGCGCTTCCATCAGACCAAACTGCCTTTTGGGGAACAGGCGCTAATGTTTTTAATATTGCGGTAACAGGTAATCTCTGTATGCTTAATGAAAGTACCGTTCTGGTAAATATTAGGAATAGTGGAAGTATTATTTGTGGGGGCACTACGGCTTCGTCTGCAGTAAGCAGCGGTATAAGTATGCCGGCAGCGTCTTGTATAGGCTCTAAATCTTGGAACGGATCATTAGCCAATAGCTTGCTCAATCAAACTTGTGTACTACCACCTGGAACTTATGAGTTATGTGTACAGTTTTACGGTAGAGGAACGAATGGCCAAGAAAATAAATTACTACTAGAAAAATGTAAGCCATTTGTAATTACGGCAAAGGAACAAAGCAGCTGCACGGCACCCATCAATGTGAATCCTACAGCGAACAAACAATTTACAGAAGCAGAAATAAACAGCGCCATTACATTTAATTGGACGCCTTTCATTATGGCGAGGCAAGGTATCATCACTTACAAGCTACTAGTGTGGGAAGTAGAAGAAGGGCAGAATAATTTCCAAGCGATGTATGGCAACTCTACCATTATAGAAAAAGATATTAAAGGTCAAACAAGGTACACAGCACTACCAGGAAGCTTTGAGAAAAGACCCGGCACCTATGTGTGGCGTGTGATTGCTGTGGATGAAAACGGCAAACCACTTTGTGCTACAGCGCAGAGTGAGCCTACTAACTTTGTGGTAGTAGCAAAGCAAAGCAATAACACTCCATCCACTTGCTGCGCCAATAAAATTGATATAAAAACACAGAATGTAAATGTAACATCAGATGTAATGACGGTTACACAACCCTTCAATATATCGCCGGTAAATATTAAAAAAATAACGACAGAAATTATTTCTTTTGAAGATAATATGAGTGATACCAGTTGTATGAAATGTACGGGTCACGATACTTGGGATTATAATTTCATAGCCCACAACACAGCCTCTTGGAATAGTGGTCCAGTCTACAATGGGTCTCCAGTAAACAGCAGCTCCTATTATCCTTCTAAGATGATAGAGTGGCATTGTAATAAGCAGGGCAACTTAAATATGATTTTCAAAATTTCTTTACCCGGTAATAATAGTGGTTGCACACGTAAAGGAAAAGTATGCATTAAGTATCGCTTTGAGGATATCAACTGCGTAACGTGCGAGGAAGTAATCTGCTATGATTTTACAGCGAACTAAAAAAAACTAGCACGACTGTATCAAAACAATAAACTGAAAAGAATGAAACTCCTCATAAAAATATCGACTCTATCTATCATTGTATTTTTGTTTATCAAAGATGCCAATGCACAGCAACCAATTTGCTGTCCAGAGTTTAAACTCTTCCAAGATTTTCAGCCTTGCGAAAGGCAAACTATTATTGACACTATTGGCACAGGTGGGCAACCGCCGCAAAGAAGGTGTGACTTGCGAGCATGTAAGCATACTACACATACTTATTATGTAATGCCTGCTACAACTGGCTATACCTACAACTGGCAAGTAACTGGAGGTACACCTTCAACAGCTACAGGTAGTAGCGTTCCTGTTACTTGGGGTCTTGGCACAGACGGTAAAATAAAAATCTTTATTAATAACATTAGTACTGGTTGTAAAGATACTTTAACGTATAACATTTGCTTAGAAGATGCTCCTACTGCAGGTTTTAATATGTCGATGACTTCTCCTATTTGTTTAAATCAAAATGTCAATTTTACAAACACTTCTATCGGCGCTATTAATCATTATTGGGATTTTGGTGATGGTAGCACTTCTAGCGCCATCAATCCTAGTCATACCTACACTACTCCGGGAACTTACACAATTACACTAACGGTAGATAATGGATTTCCATACCAACCTGCGGGAGGTGGCGCTACTGGTGGCGTTCCTCGGATTCCCTGTGGTTGTAAATCAACTATTACTAAAACTATTGTAGTAAAAAATGAAAGTCCGCTTACCATTGAGCCGGGTTGTAAGCAAATGCTCTGTGCTGGCGATACTGCATATTATTGCACCCCTAATAATTGCACAAATTATAGCTGGTCAGTTACGGGTGGTCATATCATAGGAGGTACTAATGGTAAATGTATTGCTGTAGCTTGGGACGGGACTTATCCTGCGACGGTAACGCTCAATAGCAATTGTGGTGGCACTTGCGGAAATTCTGCAACCATACAGGTTCCTGTTCTTTTTCCTACGATGCCCATTACAGGAAATAATATAGTGTGCCCTAATAGCGTGACTAGTTATAGCCTTCCATCTATGCCAGGCACATTTTATAATTGGAGTCTTAGCGGCGGTGGAAGTATTTCTGGTCCTAGTAAAAATACTGCATCGGTAAATGTAACTTGGGGGAATACTCCTGGCACATACACACTAAGTTGCGACTATACCAACCCGCATACTAAGTGTAGCGGTAAAGCAACCATTACTGTAAAAATTGTACCTCCGTATAAAATAGGTGGCCCTACTAAATCCTGTGTGGGTAATGGTTTCAGCTACGTAGCAAATGGCCCTGGTACTTGGAGCATATCTCCAGCTATTGGCTTTACGCCTACAACCTTTGCTGCAGGTAATAGCATTACCGGCACATGGAATGTACCTGGCATTTACACCATTACTGCTACGCCATCATTACCCACTAATTTTTGTAGCTCGCCCGCCACACTGGTTGTAATGGTAAAAGACACCCCGAAATTGAATAACATTATTGGTCCAATAAAAGTATGCCCCGGCGGTACAAGTATGTATCAGATAAGTTCCAATATGAATGAAGGAACTTTTTATTGGAGCACAGTTGGCGGTAATATAGTTTCCTATATGGGTAGCCACAGTGATTCTGTAATGATTACTTGGAATCTTACTGGTCCTTACTCGATAGGGGTGACTCAGGTAGTAGATGGCTGTTCGTCTTCGCAAAAAGACTTAGTAGTATCTCCATATGTAGCGCCTACCCTCACAGGTACACTTACTACTTGTATGGACAATGTACTTACTTATACTGCAACAGGCGATGCGCCTCCGGGCGGTTACACTTGGTCATTGAGTAATGGGTTAGGCACTTTACAATCTGCACAAGGTAGCAATACGATGGCGGTTCTCTGGCACGGAGCATTAGCAGGTAGCAACACTTGCGTACTTACCGTAACAACTTGTGCTGGTGCAGCTTCGCAGACTATCACAGTTATTCCAATGCCTGTTCTTACTATTTCTAAAACTGGAACTATTTGCTCCATATCAGGCATCACACTTACCGCATCTTTAGCTGGTGCTACCTCTTATAACTGGGTAAGGTTACCAAGCACTGGTGTAGGAACGACACAGTCTATCAATATTACACAAGCCGGCACTTACGAGTTGACAGTCGTTTCTGGAGGTTGCACTTCCAAAGCAACAATTGTTGTACTGCCAGAAAATTTGAATATCACAGCTAATATATCTACAGCTGATAAAACGTATTGGAAATGCAACGAAGTCATTAGTACAACTTTGCAAGCTTTGCCCGCAACTGGTTATTGTTACAAATGGTTTAAGACAGCAGCGCTAGGCACAACTGGTGTGCCTGTAGGCAGCACAGCTAGTTCCTATACTGCAACTACTGTGGGTTATTATTATTGTGAGATTTCAATTTGCGGAACGAGCTGTATAAAGAGTACTGATACCATTCGAATAGATAAAGAAAGCTGCGATCCTTTGCCTCCTTGTACGCCTTCTAAGATTGACTTTACTGTATCTCCTTGTAATCCATTCACATTTACAGCTATTGCTACACCTCCCGCTGCTATGGGCACCGTGCATTGGTATTTTGGCGATGGCAAAGAAGCCTGGGGCACAACGGTCACCCATTTGTATAAAGCCATTGGCACTTATAAAGTTTGTGTTACAAATAGTGGTAATGCAACTTACTGCCGTGCAGATACTTGTAAAGATGTGCAAGTAACGCTGGCCGCCAATTGGAAAGCAATTGCTAATTGTGATAAAGTAAGTTTTACAAACCTAAGCCAAACGCTT
>JBBRHK010000201.1:0-5942 GCA_038222815.1 Chitinophagales bacterium | reverse complement strand
GGTAGTGCTGCAAAGAACTTTGATGCGCTAATCCCTTTACTAGATGAGCATTTTGAGAATATGATGTTTTGCTCAGATGACAAGCATCCAGATAGTCTGGTGGATGGTCATATTAATGAGCTCTGTAAGCGAGCTGTTCATTTTGGATGCGATGTTTTTAAAGTGTTGCAAGCCGCCTGCGTAAACCCTGTATTCCATTATAAAATGCGAAATGGTTTATTGAGAATAAATGATGCAGCAGATGTTGTAGTGGTCAACAACTTAAAAGAGTTTAAGGTAATAACCACATATATCGATGGAAAAAAGGTAGCAGAAAATGGTAATTCACTTATAGAAAGTAGCCCAGCTAATCAACTAAATAATTTTAACTGTAGTCCAAAAAAAGCAAGTGATTTTAATGTCATTGCTCAAAGCGATGCAGATATAAAAGTGATTGAGGCCTTGGATGGACAGCTTATAACGAATCAGATAAAGCAGCAGCCCAAAATTGATGCTGGAAATATTGTCTCAGATATTGACAGGGATATTTTAAAAATAGTAGTCGTAAATAGATATGGAGATCACACAATTGGTAAAGGTTTTGTATCAGGAATTGGATTAAAAGCAGGAGCCATTGCAAGTTCTGTAGCCCATGATGCTCATAATATTGTGGCTGTGGGAGTAACGGATGAGGATATTGCAAACGCAGTAAACTTAATTATTATAGCCCAAGGTGGTGTGAGCGCAGTAGGTAATAATATGCAGCATATTTTGCCCCTAAAAATTGCAGGATTAATGAGTGATGAATCGGGATGGGAAGTGGCAAAAAAATATTCAATAATTGAAAAGTTTGCTAAGGAGAATTTGGGGTCTACATTGTTTGCCCCTTTTATGACGCTTTCCTTCTTGGCGCTGCCTGTTATTCCGCGTCTAAAAATTATCGATGGTGGACTTTTTGATGTAGATACATTTCAGTTTACTTCACTACAATAGCAGACTCTACAATAATTGCCACACTATCTGTGCCTTTTGGAGTAAAATATTTGCTTTTAAATTTTTGCTCATTTCCGGCATTGATTTGCTCAAAGATTGTTTCTACATCCTCCTCTAATAAAGCACCTGTCTTACTATAAAAGCTCAATTTTAGAGCGATGTCCTTATAGTTAGCAACCTTGGCATTATTTGTTATTTTTCCTTTAATAACAGACTGGCCAAGTAGATTTTTCTTATAAGAGTTATCTACAGTCAGAAATTTTTCTGGTTGTTTTTCCTCCTGCTTTAATAAGCTAATTTTCCCTTTTTCATAATCGTCATTAGATGATTTTTGATCATTACCCTCTGAGCAGCTTAGGAATATAAATGAGGTAATAATGAATCCTGTGATTAGTAATTGAATATTTTTCTTCATAAAATGAGTCTTATCTATTTAATTTGTGATGCCAAAATAGCGTTTCTTTTTAAATTATAATAGCTTTGGCAAAAACGTCGATATTTATTTAACTAAAATTTGTTTAAAGTAATTCTATGATACATAATTTATGCGAATCACATTCTCTCATTAGCAACTGGGTTGCAGAGCTTAGGGATGTTACTGTGCAAGGAGATAGAATGCGTTTTAGACTAAACTTAGAACGTATTGCAGAGGTAATAGGATTTGAAATAAGCAAAACACTTCCTTTCAAAGCTAAAGAAATTAAAACGCCAATGGCTACTACATCTGCATTAGTTCTTGCAGACCAGCCAGTACTTGCAACTATACTTAGAGCGGGCCTTGGTATGCACAATGGATTGCTTCGATATTTTGATAAAGCTGATAATGCGTTTCTAAGTGCCTATCGTAAGCACGAGGCAGATGGGAGTTTTGATATTAAGTTGGAATATATGAGCGCACCATCTACTCAAGATAAAATTGTTTTATTGAGCGATCCTATGTTGGCTACAGGAGCTTCGCTGGTAAAGGCTGCTCAGTTTTTAAATAATAATGGCATTCCTACAAAGTTGCACATCGTGTGTGCTATTGCTTGTACTCAAGGATTAGAATACGTAACTAATGCACTACCAGATGCCGAAATTTGGTGTGCTACCATTGATGAAACACTTACTGACAAGGGATATATTGTACCAGGTCTTGGAGATGCAGGCGATTTGGCTTACGGTGGTAAATTACAGCACTAATAGGTGTTAACACTCATTTTTTAGAAATTAAAATAGGAGTGGTGAAGAATAATTTGTTTTTTGTATCTTTAAAATTCGTTTTTACACCGTATACCAATGACTAAAGCACTTATAGTATTTTTTCTTGCCTTCACTATCATTTTGACAGCGCAAGCACAAGATCCTCATTTCTCTCAATTTTTTGCCTCTCCACTTACTTTAAATCCTGCTTTTACAGGTAAGTTTGATGGTAATTTTAGGTTGGCAGCTAATCACAGAGATCAATGGCCAAGTATTCCTAAAGCTTACGTGACTACTAGCGCTAGTGTGGATTTTCCTATTATGGCGAATAAAATTCCAGAGGGAGATGTATTTGGTATAGGTATATCAGGATTAAGTGATCAGAGTGCCAATAGCACACTGAAGCTAAATTTCGGTTCTGCGTCGCTCAGCTACCACAAGGCTTTGGATGAAGATGGATATAATACTATAGGCGCTGGTTTTCAAGCAACTTACAGTAGCATGGTATTAGATATCAGTAAACTTTCTTTCGAAGATGAATTAAGGCAAAATGGTTTTGCCCAAGGTACTTCACAAGACATTCCAATTATATTAAATAGTGGAACCAAGCAAAATTATTTTGATTTGAATGCAGGCTTGCTTTTTTCTGGAAGTACAGATGGGTACAATAATTATTACATTGGAGCATCTGCTTATCACATTAATAGACCTAAGGTGAACTACACAGATAAAACTTGGGATTTAAAGTCTAGAGTTACCATTCATGGTGGTGGTACATTCCCAGTGTCAGATGTGGTAAGTGTGAATGCATCCGTTATTCATCAAAGGCAAAATGGAGCTAGCGAAACCACACTAGGCGCAGCCCTCTCACTTAATGCAAATGGTGATGAAGACAATCCTACAAATGTATATGTTGGCTCTTGGGCCAGGCTTAATGATGCTATTATACCCTATGTAGGGTTAGAAGTTAATGGTCTAAGAATAGGAGCTAGCTATGATGTAAATGTGAGTAACTTAAAATCTGCAACAAGTAGCCGCGGAGGTTCGGAGTTTTCTATAATTTATATCATAAGAAAATCAGAAGGGAAAGGAATTCCTTGTCCGAGATTCTAAGTGGCTGAGGTTAGCCGGTTAGGAGTTTAGACGTTTAGGGTTTAGAAAGTTTTGAGCTTTTGGAATGTTTAGAAGGTTGAGAGTCTAGCAATTGTATACTAATGGTTAAAGCAATCGTCAATTCCTAGGCAATGTGTTAGAAACTAAAAAACTTATCACCAATAACTCGTCACTAATAATTTAGTACTCACAATTCACCACTCACAACTAACAGCGTCTTCCCTATGCTTCAAGAAATAATATTGGCTTTTAGAAGTTTTTCTTTAGCACATAGGTTCATTCAAAAGCATAAGTTGTGGAAATGGATTTTACTTACCGGGTTTCTGTATGCTATTCTTTTTTGTGTAGGTATTTATTTTTTCTGGGTATATAGTAACCAAGGCGTACAATTTCTATTTGAAAAAACAGGTCTCAATAGCTGGTTACAAAGTAAAAATTCTAGCTGGCTTTATTTTTTAATTATAGTAGGGCAGCTCATCATCGTGGCTGGTCTTATGGCTCTATACTTTTCTTGGTTTAAATATTTATTTCTAATAATTGGCAGCCCCATTTTTGCTTTACTTAGCGAACAGACAGAGGAAAAAATTACGGGTAAAGTGTATCCCTTTAGTTTGATTAGATTATTTACAGATTCTTGGCGTGCTATAAAATTATCTTTTAGAAATATTCTTTGGCAATCTGTGTATCTAGTTGCAATTATTTTATTAAGTTTTATACCAGTCATCGGCTGGATATCTCCCCTTATGGCATTGATGATTGAAGCCTATTACTTTGGTTTTAGTATGCTTGATTACAATAGTGAGCGACAAAATATGCCGGTGTCTCAGAGTATTTATTTTATAGGACAGCATAAAGGTTTAGCCATTGGCAATGGATTGGGGTTTTATTTGATGCATCTAATTCCGATAGTGGGCTGGGTATTAGCTCCAAGTTACGCAGTAATAGCTGCTGCTATAAGTGTGCAAAAATTAAACGGTAAAGAAATAGATATTTAAATATTTTTAGATGAAAGCTGAAGTCTTTTTAATCCCTACGTACTTGGCAGAAGATGGGTATGAATGCTTACCAAGCTATTTACTTTCTGCTATTAAAAAGTGTCAAGTAATATTTGCAGAAAACGAGCGAACGACAAGAAGGTACTTTAAAAAGCTTGACGCAGGCATTCAGATAGATGACTATGAATGGCATACCATCCATCAAGCCGAGGATGAAGTTTCAGCTGCTTTTAAAACAGCACTTCTTCAAGGAAAAAATGTAGCAGTTATAAGTGAAGCGGGCTGTCCTGGTATTGCAGATCCTGGGCAAATATTAATTGAAATAGCTCAAAAAAATAATATAAAAGTGAATCCTCTCGTAGGGCCAAGTTCTATTTTGCTGGCCCTAATGGCCAGTGGTATGAATGGGCAACGATTCGAATTTGTGGGATATCTACCTATAGATAATCAACAAAGGACAAAAGCAATTAAAAAATTAGAAGAGGAGTCAAAGCGAGATGATTGTACTAAAATATTTATAGAAACTCCTTACAGAAATATGCAAATAATGCAGAGTATTTTGTCTGCCTGTGGTAAATCTACGAAGCTTTGTATAGCCTCAAATCTTACGGCCGCTAATGAGTCTGTGGTTACTAAATCTGTGGGAGATTGGCAAGGTAGCCTTCCAGAAATACACAAAACACCAGCAATATTTTTATTGAGTGGTCGGTAGCATTGGCGAAGGAGTATTTAAACTTGCAGGCTCTAATGCATCTACTATATATTCACTATCTCCTACCCAAGGTAATGCTCCTTTCTTTTGCTCATAGTGAAGGCGTACATATTTGCCTTCATAATTCATCATTAATTTTGCTAAGCTATCATTAGCTACTGAGAAAAAGAATTTTTCTGAAGCCAAAGCTACATTGTTAGTTGAGGTTACGCTACTTAGAATAAGTTCTCCTTCGTAAGTCTTCATAAAATTTCCCTTATGAGAAAACTTTTGTAACTGCCCACTTCTAAATCCCTCGCTATAAGTGTAGTAGTATTTCCACCAGCCAAATAAGGCAGCTATGCTAGCAAATATCAAAAAAATCAAAAAAGCAATTCCACCACAGCCTCTGCGTTTTTTTGTTTCTTTCTTTGCAGTCCCTGCATCTAGTGGTCTAAAGTCTTCCATTGGTAATTGTTTATTTTTATAATCCGTATTTGCTTGCAAGATAGATAAGTCCAGTAATATTTGCAGCACCAAGATCTAATTCTCTTTTGCTTACATTTTCAAATACATCTGTAGCTGCGTGGTGAATGTCAAAATACCGCTGACTATCTGGACCAAAACCCACCAAAGTAGTACCTAGCTTTTCTAAGTTTTCTATATCTGAACCACCACCGCCTTTTCTAAAACTTTCAATTCCGTAGGGTTGAAAGATGGCTGACCAGCCCTTTAGCTTTTCAAAAACCTCATATGTACTACTCACTCCAAAATTACGTGGTGTAAAGCCACCAGCATCGGATTCTATAGCAAGGATATGTTTCTCTTTCTTACTTACTGCGCTATCATAGTATGCATCTCCGCCGCCGCCGCCATTTTCTTCATTCATAAACATTACAGCCCTAATGGTTCGTTCTGGTTTTAAGCCAAGTGCTTTTAATGATCTTATCACTTCAATACTTTGCACACAGCCTGTTCCATCATCATTA
>JBBRHK010000200.1:0-5943 GCA_038222815.1 Chitinophagales bacterium | reverse complement strand
TATTTTGATATTGATATCAGAGATTACGGAAGCGGAAATATGGGTGCTACAAATACTTTTAGGGTTCTTGGAAAGAAGTATGGTTCAATGGTAATGGTATTTGATATTCTTAAAGGGATGAGCGCTGTAGCCTTGTATAATCTTTTACCATTCTACATTGCAGATGATTTTGCTCGTACAAATTTAATGGTTGGTTTAGGAATTGCATCTGTGCTTGGTCACGTTTTTCCGATTTTTGCTCAGTTTAAAGGAGGAAAAGGTGTAGCCACTTTATTTGGGATGCTACTCGCTATGCAACCATTAATTGCGGTAAGTTGTGTTGGTGTTTTCCTTTTAGTTTTATTCCTCACTCGCTGGGTATCGCTCAGTAGTATATTAAGTGCCCTAATGCTGCCCATTTGTGTGCTATGGATTTGGAATGACGATGTAGTTTTCTACCGTGTCTTTGCCGTTCTTGTAGCCGTGATGGTCGTACTTACCCATCAAAAAAATATAAACAGAATCCTAAGAGGTGTAGAAAGTAGAGTTCCTATTTTAAAGCACAGAGACAAGAGGAGGAAAAAAGGATAGTTAATATTCTTATTTATTTTTTCACTGCGTTAAACTTTGGTATGAGAATTGATTCTATACACTTATATTTTCAACTAATATTAAAGCAATGAACAAAATTATTATTTTTCTACTTACTGCCGTAGTAGCAGTATCTGGATGTAGCCAAAACGCCATCACTGGTAGGAGCCAACTTTCTCTATTCTCAGAAGCCACCTTACAACAAGAAGCCTTGACACAATACAGAAGTTTTTTGGGAGAGAGTAAAGTAATTACCAATACCGGTAGTAGAGATGCGGAGATGGTGAAGCGTGTAGGTGGAAGGATAGCCGCTGCTATAAAAACATATTACACAAGTAAAGGTCTTGCTTCGGAGCTTAATGGCTATCAATGGGAGTTTAACCTTGTAAATGACCCCCAAGTGAATGCATGGTGTATGCCAGGTGGCAAAGTAGTGGTATATACAGGATTATTACCTATCACGCAGAATGAAGCCGGTCTAGCTGTAGTAATGGGGCATGAAATTACCCACGCCATTGCCCATCATGGTAACGAGCGTATGAGTCAAGCAACATTAGCTCAAGGATTGCAAGTAGCTGGTGATGTTTTTACTTCAAACAGAGCGCAGGCAAACTCTATTTTCAATAATATTTTTGGCCCAGCTGCACAGTTAGGAGTATTACTACCTAACTCAAGAAAACAAGAGCTAGAATCAGATCGATATGGTTTAATTTTCGCTGCTATGGCAGGTTATAATCCTCAAGAATCAATTCCTTTTTGGCAGCGTATGGCAAAGGCAAGCGAGGGAAGTCAAAAGCCTCCAGTTTTTATGAGTACGCACCCTACAGATGATGCTAGGATAGCCCAATTAAAGAAATATATGCCTGAGGCATTGAGTTATTACAAGCCGGTAGGTAAGTAAATATATTATAGGATTTTAGAAGCTAGCCCCCTTATCAGCAACGATAAGGGGGCTTTTATATTGTGTTTTGCGTAAATTTTAGTACCTTCGTGGCACTACTGCGGTAGAAATCCCTTTTTTCACCTTCTCAAAAAAACTTTTTAATTTATGGCATTAGAGACAATCTTAGAAAAATTACAGTTAGGCGACGAAAAAAATCTACTTATCCAAGGACTACCATCTTCTATCGAAAAACAATTTTCTAAACTTAGTTTCTCAAAAAGTGTAACCCCTTTACTTAGAACCAGAGGTATTGATTTTGCATTAGTATTTGCAGTAAACAAAGCACAACTTAACAGTATCTTGTGTGATGTTGTTCCTGCTTTATCTACAGAATGCAATTTTTGGATTGCTTTTCCTAAAAGAACTTCAAAAATAGCTAGTGATCTCACTAGAGATGCTAATTGGCATTGCTTAGGAGATTTTAAGTTAGAATCTTTACATCAAGTTGATTTGGACACAGTATGGTCTGCTATGAGATTTTGCAAGGAAAATGCGAAAACAAAAGCTGCTATGCTGCAAACTAGATTAGAAGAAGTACAAGAACTTGAAGAAGCTGAAATGGCGTAAGACTTATTCAGCATTATAGAATTAACGAATTAGCCGTGGGTATTACTCACGGCTTTTTTATTTTAATATTACAGTACCCATTTCTTTTGTAATCTCTTTTTCCATTCCTTTTAATACTTGGTGGGTTTGCATATACAACATCTGGTCAGCCTCGGTTGTAGCAGTTTCTAGTAGAGCTTGGTTTTCTCTAATCAAGTTTTTTACCTTTTGTAATTTTAAATAAGCAAGGACAGAATTTACTTCCTCTTTATATAAATCTGCTCTCGTAAGAATCACAGATTGATATTTTTTTGACCAATTTTGACTTATCTCTAAAGGCAAACCCATCACTAATACGGTATGTTTTGAAATGTCAGCGTCCTCATGATACAGAAAATGTTTCATTACCGGATTTTCACCAGCGAGGTACATTTTTTTATAGATATGGTACATTGTAGATAGGATGGGTTCTGTCATCACAGTATCTATTTCGTTTTCATCAATTTCTCTTATTAAAAAGTCTGCTACTTTTTCTTCCTCTGTCCATTCTTCTAATCCGAATTCTAAAAGAGATTTTATTAGAGCCCGTTCATATTTGCTTTCATCATTTTGTAATAGCTGAAAGTCGGCAGGTAAATTGTCTTCTGCGGTAGCTTCTTCATCAGTTTGCTGACTGATGGGTTTAGTAGGCGTAAAGTTTTGTTGCTTTGTTATACTTTCTCTGATGTATTTATTTACTAAATCTGAGAAACCTGTTTCATCTATTTTTAATTTTTGAGATACTGCATTAATGTAATCGTTACGCCTTGTAAATTCTTCTGGCTTATTTATCCTCGAAATAGTATCAGCTATTTCATTTACCATCTGCATCTTCTTGCTGCTGTCATTGCCTGCATCTTTCATAAACACATCTAGCTGAAATAATACAGAGTCTTTCTTATTGTCTTTAATGAACGTTTTGAAGGCTTCTGTTCCTAGCTTATTCACATAGCTATCTGGGTCTTCATTTTCTGGAATCAATAAAAGCTTTACATGCAAGCCTTCTTCTATTGCAAGGTTAAGGCCACGCAAGGCAGCTTTTACTCCGGCACTATCTCCATCATAAATAATCGTAAGATTTTTTGTAAATTTTCTTACCAGTCTTAGTTGGTCTATTGTAAGTGCAGTACCGCCGCTAGCTACCACGTTTTCTATTCCTGCTTGGTGAAGGCTCACCACATCTGTGTAACCTTCTACCAGAATACATTCATCTTCTTTATCTATCGCATGCTTCGCAAAATAGGTGCCGTACAATATTTTACTTTTACTATATACTTCATTTTCTGGCGTGTTAATATACTTTGGCGCCTTATCATTTTTTTTGATAAGCCTTGCGCCAAATCCTAGTACTTTTCCACTCCTATTATGTATTGGGAATATTATCCTTTCTCTATAATTATCCTGTAATTTTTCATATCTATTTACTACTAGGCCAGACTGCACTAGAAGCTCAGGGTTGTATTTATTAGTAACAGCTGCATCAGCAAAAGTATGACCTGATTGTGGGCAATAACCAAGTTCAAATTTCTTAATAATATCTTCTCTAAATCCCCGCTGCTTTAAATAACTGAGTGCAATATCTTCTCCCTCTTCTGTGTTAAATAGCTGATCAGCAAAAAAATCTCTACCAAAATTATTGATAATGTACAGGCTATCCGCCGTTTGCTGCTGCATTATTGCCTCCTGGCTAGCGGCAGTTTCTTCAAGTTCTACACCATATCGCTGGGCTAACCATCTTAAAGTTTCTACATAAGTAAGCTTCTCGTGCTCCATTATAAAGCCAATAGTATTACCACTCTTACCACAACCAAAACACTTATATATTTCTTTAGTAGGAGACACCGTAAAAGATGGGGACTTCTCGTTATGAAAAGGGCAATTACCAATATAATTAACCCCTCTTTTTTTCAGGCGTACAAATCCATTGATGACATCTATAATATCAATTCTGCTTAAAATTTGTTGTATACTGTCTGGAGAAATCACGCTTGAGTTACTTTTATATATTGGATAAAATTAGCTAGAATTGTTAAGAAATCATTTACTAGAAATTGAAAGAGGTTCTTAACTTATTTTTTTTAAAAAAACCGATATCTTTATCGCTCAAATATTAAAAAAGAAATGATGAAGAAAGTTTTTACATTTTTTATTCTTGCTACAATAGCTGGAACTACGATGGCTCAGTCAGTGAAAGACATTGATAAGTTTCTTGTTTTAGGTCGCTGGTCAGAAGCGGATGCTGCGGTTAAGGCCTTTATGGCAAATCCAAAGACCTCTGCTAAGCCAGAAGGCTGGTACTACAAAGGAACGGTAGACTTTAATTTGTCAAATGACAGTGCATTGTCTATATCACAGAATCTAGCGATGAAAACATCAAGTTTTGATGCTTATAAGAAGTACCAAATGTTGGATGCAAAGGCGCCAAACCTCGTAGAAGAAAAATATCGTCCTTATCTGTTGTTATATGCTGGATTTTATGATTTAGGTGCTGCTCAGTTTAATCAAAAAGATTTTACTAATTCATATAAAGCTTTTTCTAAGGCCTTAGAAACAGAGGAGTATATTTTGAGCAAAGGCTATACTTACGAGGAGATTAAATTTGCTGCTTTTGATACAGCTTTAATACTCAATACAGCTATTGCTGCTTCTCAATCAAAAGATACTTTAAATACCATTAGATTATATTCTAAATTTTTAGATAATAGTATTGGTGGCGACGAGAGTATGCCAGTTTATGAGATTGTAATAGATCACTATATAAAGATTAAGGATGCGGACAACGCTAATAAGTATATTCAAATTGCTGAAAGAGTATTTCCAAAGAATATGGATCTTTGGAATGAATATGAAGTAAAACTAATAGGAAAAGAAAATAAAGAAGCTTTGTATGCACAATACGATAAGTTGCTAGCGAAAGACCCTAATAATTTTAATACTGCATATAACTACTCAGTAGAGCTGTACAATAGCCTGTATGCAAGTGGGGAAACTAGGCCTGCAGATCCTATTGCTACAAAGGCTAAATTGACATCATTGTTACAAGCTGCGATGACTAGTGATAAGGGTATCGATGCTACAATGCTTATGACCAATCATCTGTTTAATATAGCAGCGGAGTATAGTGTGGATGAAACTAATGAAAAAGTGCCTGCTAAGAAATTAGAAAGGAAAAAGAAAACTATCGAAGCAGCCAATGCTGTAATTCCTTATGCTGAAAAAGTAATGGCCTATTTAAATGCTATCGCTCAGCCTACATCTAGACAAAATGCTGACAAGAAAAATGTACTTGGATATCTAATGGATGTTTACAGTCTAAAAGGGGATAACAAGAAGGCTGATGAATACGACAAGTTGCGTAGAGATGTAAAAATTCAGTAAGAGGAATAAAAAATATTTTTGAAGAGCAGCAGTAATGTCTGCTCTTTTTTTATGCTTACAGTAAAATAAAAAAGCAGTTGAATAAAAATTCAACTGCTCCATTATTTTATACTTTAGAAAATATTAAACTGGTCTGTTACCAGAAATAACTCTCAATAATACAGCTACGATTGCTATCACTAAAAGAATATGAATGATTCCTCCTGTGTAGAAGCCACCAAAATAGGAGATAGCCCAAATAATTACTAAAATAACTGCGACAGTGTACAATAAACTTGACATAACGTATGGTTTTAAGTGTTGAAAGATGATTACATTCATAATATTTTCAAAACTTGTGCCAATATCCAGACCTAAACCTTCTTCGACCTCAATCTTCTAGTGTTATCAATGCATTCAAGACATTTTCCTCAATTTCTTCGTGGGTAAATGATTGTGGTAAAAATTGCTCACCTACCAATATTTCG
>JBBRHK010000199.1:0-6066 GCA_038222815.1 Chitinophagales bacterium | reverse complement strand
GATATTTTGCCATTACTGGAAACCTTCCTTCAAGCGAACTTAGGCTTGGACAGATTATAGCCTTGCGTTTTGCACCCAATAATGAGTTGGTAGATTTAGCGGAAAGAGCTGTAAAAGAAAATTTATCTAGCACAGATATTAAAAAGTCTATCAAGCATTGGAAAGGAGATTATCATAGGGTGTAGTTGTGAGTGATGAGTGATAAGCTATTAGTGATGAGTTACTACAACCTCAGAGCAATTACAAATTTTTGGATTTAATATTCCTCATTTTTCCTAAAGCACTAATCACTAATAACTCATCACTAATAACTTTTGTCACTGTCTTAACACTATATTAAAAATCATTTACGGTCTTTTGTAAAAATCAATAATCCTTCCGATTGTAATCGGAATCACCTACCAAATTTTATATGAACAAGTTTCATTTAATCCTCGTCCTATTCATTTGTTTTATTAGTTCAAAAGCAATTGCCCAGCCCACACACACTCTTCTTGATAAAGAGGCAAAGCTAAAGCAACTTCAGACTTTTGTGCAGCAAGGCGATTATGCACTAGCATACCCAATTGCACAGGAATTACGTATGAGAAGGGTAGATGCATTTAGCGTAGAACCTTCTTATGTAGCAGATGATGTGAGTTTTTACAATATTTTATGTGAGCTAAAATTGAATCATAGTGTTGCCAAACAAGAAGCCGCTAATTATATTTTAACTAACGCCAATGCCGCAAGAACAAGCAGTCTTGCTTATCATCTTGGGCACGCTTATTTTTTAGAAAATAATTATGAGCAGTCTCTTCTGTATTATGAGAAGGCAAATATTGATAGTCTTACTAATGAGATGATTGCCGACCTTAAATTCGAAAAGGGTTATGCCTTATTCAATCTAAAAAGATTTGATGAAGCAAAGCCACTATTCAACGAGATTCACCAATTAGAAAATAGTAAATATTATATACCTGCTAATTATTACTATGGATTTATTTCTTACTATAACAGAGATTTTGAAGAGGCGTTAAGTTCGTTTAAAAAAGTAGAATTGTATGAAGAGTATCAAGGTGTGGTACCATATTACATCACAGAGATTTATTATTTTAAAGGTGATAAAGACTTGGCTCTTAGTTACGGTGAAAGTATTTTGAAGCGCAAGCAGCCATTGTTTTATGTAGCGCAACTTAAGTTATTATTAGGTCAAATTTATTTTGAAAAGAAAGACTTTAAAAAGGCATTGCCACTACTTCAGGCTTATGTACAGCAAACTGATAAAGTAACTAAAGAAGTTTTATATAGCCTTAGCTACGCTTACTTTGAGAATGGGAATAATGAAAAGGCGATTGAAGGTTTTAAAAGTTTGAGTAACGAGGCAGATTCCCTTGGGCAAAATAGTATGTATCTTTTAGGGGATTTGTATTTACAAACTGACCAAAAAGCTAATGCTAGAGCGGCTTTCCAATTTGGAGCTTCTAATAATAGTAATAAGGTACAACAAAGAGTATCGGCATTCAATTACGCAAAACTGTCTTACGAGTTAGGGTATGAAGATATTGCGCTTAAGGAAATGAAAGGCTATCTGAAGAATTACCCTAATAGCGAGTACGATGCAGAAGGAAAAGAAATTCTAGTTGATTTATTAGCTAAGACTAGCAACTTTAAAGAGGCGTTGGCTTTGTATGAAACCTTTGGTACGCCCACAGCCAATATGAAAAAAATATTGCCAAGGATACTATATGGTAGAGCAATAGAGCTTGTAAATGATCAAGAGATTACCGAGGCGGATATTTTGTTTTCAAAAGTACTAACAGATAATAATGGAACTTCTCTTTATCCTTATGCTAACTTTTGGCGTGGAGAGATAGCGTATAGACAAAGAAAATTTACAGAGTCTATTGGCTTTTTAAATAAATTTTTATCCTACAATGCAGCTGCATCTGGGGAAGCAAATAATGCTGCAGCAAAGTATACAATAGGATATGCTCAGCTTTTACAAGAAAATTATGTAGCTGCAGCTTCAAGTTTTGAAGCCGCTACAAGTGCGACTTCTAGCAGTTTTAACTCGGACGCATATTTAAGAACTGGTGATGCCTATTATATGCAAAGGAATTATACAAAGGCATTAGGTATATATAATAAGGTAATAGCGGATGCTGATATACAAGCAGACTATGCCTATATGCAAAAAGGTATGATTGCTGGGATTAAATCTGGGACAGATAAAGTAAATACGCTTTCTAAGTTTGGTAACTTATATCCTAATAGTACTTTTTTACAAGATGTGAATTTGGAAATTGCGCAGGCCTATATCGCTGATGAAAAATTTGCAAATGCTATTCCTTATCTACAACAAGTTATAAAAAGCAACAGAGATGGGTTGAAGCCAAAGGCTTATTTAAAAACTGGACTTGCTTATTATAATAATGATGATAATCCTAACGCCATTGCAAGCTATAAGACTTTACTCAAACTCTATCCTCAATCTAGCGAAGCAGATGAAGCGGTGGCTATCATGAAAGATATTTATATCGAAATTGGAAATCCAGATGAATATATAACGGTAATGAAAGCTAGTGGTAGAGATGTGAGTAGGAGCGAAGCAGACTCACTTACTTTTTCTGCCGCAATGACTAAAGTAAACAACAACGACTGTAACGGGGCCATCAGCTCTATGAAGTCCTACCTTAATAGTTATCCTACGGGAGCTAATGTGGCACAGGCTAATTATCAAATTGCTGCCTGCTATAAGAATGCAAAAGATTTTTCAAATGCGCTTATCTATTTTACAACAGTTACAGAACTTGGATCCAACACTTACTCAGAGCGCTCATTACTAGAAAAAGCTAGAATAGAATATTTTGAATTAAAGGACTACAAGGCTGCTAAGGTGAGTTTTACAAGTCTTCGTAACAATTCTATAAATCAAGATTACTTAGCGGAAGCGTTGCGAGGGTTAGTTCGTACTAATTATTACCTAAAAGATTATAGTGGCGCTACAGATGCAGCGCAGGCCTTATTAAAAACAAAGGGAATTAACACAGATGATAAATCAGTAGCCTATCTAGTACTTGGAAAATCTAAACAAGTAGAAGGAAACTGTGCAGAAGCTATTGCGGCATTTAAGTCTTGTGCGGCCATTAATAAGTCGGCTTGGGGAGCTGAGGCTAGGTATGAAATTGCTAATTGTAATTTTACGACTGGGAACTTAAAAGTTGCTGAAACTGCTGCTCTTGCTGTGATAAAAGAAACTGGCTCTTATGATGAGTGGGTGACTAGATCTTACATACTTCTTGGAGATATTTTTATGAAGCAGAAAGATTATTTCAATGCCAAGGCTACTTATGAAAGTGTGAGTAAAAATGCTTCTATAGCAGAGTTGAGAGATATAGCCAATGCAAAATTGCAGCTGGCTATTGACGAAGAGAAGAAAGTTTCTAAGCTTATTCAATAATTAATATCCAAAACCATCAAAATACAAAAGATGTTTTCAAAAAAACTAACAGGTTTATTTATTCTTTCATTGTTATGCAGCTTTTCTGTAATGGCACAAAAGGATACAACGAAATCGCAGACAATAAATATTACCTCTTCTTATAAGCCGACTCTAAAAGAGCCATCAAAAATTCAATTTTCTGGTACACAATTGGCGCCGCCAAAATCTATTCCTGCGCTTACCTACAATATACCCAAACAGAATTTATTTTTTGCGTATAGCCCGATCTCTTTAAGGCCTTTAGCATTAGATATTGATACTAGTATTAGTCTTGGAAGTAGATATTATGTAAAAGCTGGATTTGGAAATTTGAATGCACCATATCTCCGTGCCGCAGCAAGCTTTGGAGATGGTAAAACTAGTCTTACAACCGCATCAGTAAGTTATAATGCAGCAAAGGGCAGAGATATATTGTACCAAAATTATTCCCAAATTGGAGCAAGATTAGCCACAAGTTATTTTACGGATAAAAATGAAATTTTTGGCAATGTAGATTTTAGAAAGAATGATTGGTTTAAGTATGGTTATGACAATAGCCTTTATACATTTAGCAAGGATCAAATAAAGCATGCAATGCAGGATGTGGAGATGCAAATTGGTGTAAAAAATACTAAAATAAATAAGGCAGGAATTAGGTATAGACCAACATTAAATGTAGGGTACTTTACGAATAAGAATATTGTGAATGAATTATCTATCATTGCAAATGTGCCACTTGAAAAAGATTTTACAGAAAATTGGGGAGCATCTGTTCTTCTTAATGCAGACATTAATCAACAAAAATCTTTGATTGCAGTCACTAACACGAAACAAAACAATAATTTATTCACGGTTACACCGTCTATAAATTATAAATCAGAACAAATAAAATTAAATGCAGGCATTACTCCAGCTTGGAATAACGGAGACTTTCAGTTGTTGCCAAATTTTTCTGCAGAGGCTAAACTTGCAGATCAGAATTTTTATATCACAGCAGGATGGGTAGGCAGATATATCAAAAACTCTTACGAAAATTTAAGTACTGTAAATCCATTTATTCTTCCTGCCTTGGCGCAGAATAATACTAAGGAAACTGAGTATTATGGTGGAATAAAGGCTGCTATTGCAAAGAAATTTATCTTCAATGCAAAGGCTGGGCTAGTAAAGTATAGAGATGCTGCATTATATATTAATGACACCTCAGGCATTGGTAGAGAAAATAATTTCTTAGTGTCCAATGAATCTAAGATGAGAAATTTTAGAGTACACACTGATATTAGTTACGTACAAGAAAATGTTTTTTCTCTCACTGGTGCTATTACGCTAAATGCATATAATGGAATGCAAGATAACGCTAGAGCTTGGCACACCCTTCCTATGGAAATTACAGGAGCTGCAAGATGGACGCCAATAAAGAAGCTAACATTAAAATCTGACTTATATTTGTTCTCTGGTACTAAATACTTGTTGAAGGGAAATACGACTAGAACAAACAAAGGTGGTACAGATTTAAGTTTCGGTGCTAGCTATGATATTAAAAAGAATTTTGCCTTGTGGATGGATGTGAACAATGCACTTAATGACAAATATCAGCGGTGGAATGGCTATCAGGTATATGGAGTAAATTTTATGGGAGGAATTATTATAAGAATGTAAGATATGGAAGATTGCTTAGTGCGATATTTTGCTGAGAATAAAGAATGTCCCTTGCCGGGGCTCGGTTCTATTGTTGTAAAAGAAACTCAAGCACACATTGATTTTGGAGGTAGGAATATCGAATCACCAAAGTCAAGCTTGTATTTTTCTAATAATGAGATTAGTGATGCATCCTTGCTTAGTTTAATACAGAAAGAATATAATTGTGATAACTACTCCGCTAAGGAAAAGCTTACTCAATTTGTACAATCTGTGACAGCGCTTTCCCCAAGAAGTAGTATGTCAATCGGAGCTTTGGGAACCTTAAGGAAAAATGATATCAATGAAATAGAGTTAGAACAATTTCCAAATCTGACTATTTACCAAGAAGATATTTCTGCACAAAAATTAGTAAAGCAAAATGCACCCCACGCAATACTTGTAGGCGATAAGGAAACGACAAGAGAAGCAATGCAAGAGTATTATGAAGAGGATGTTCCAGTTTGGAAGAGTAAATGGTGGATTGCATCTATCGTTATTTTAGCTATCAGTACTGGTTTAATTCTGTTACATTACTTTTATTTTCACGGCAATAACCGTTTTGGAAATCACCTTGGGTTTTAAATTTATCATCTCTACAATTTTGGATTTAAATTTATGATACATTATTCTGCTTGTCCTATTTGCGGTTCTTCCAATATAAGCGAGAAGTTAAAAGCAAAGGATTATACGGTAAGCAACGAAATTTTTACGATTGTGGAGTGTGCAGACTGCACTGTAAGATTTACACAAAATGTAGCGGAGGCCAATGAAATAGGCAAGTACTATCAATCTTCAAAGTACATTTCCCATAGTGATACGAATGAAGGACTGGTAAACAAATTGTACCACGCTGTAAGAAAAAGGACGCTTAAATCAAAACAACAGTTAGTTGAAAAATATTCAGGAATTAAGAAAGGGCAATTGCT
>JBBRHK010000198.1:0-6125 GCA_038222815.1 Chitinophagales bacterium | reverse complement strand
AGCATTCTCACCTTATTTGCAGGCTTTACACAGTTCTCCAAGTCATTCTTAAGAAAATATCCGAAGCTGCACAGAAAACTAGGATACACTTACGTAGTAAATATCTTGATAGTTACTGGTCCAGCTGCCTTTATAATGAGTTTTTATGCTAATGGTGGCATCACTTCAAGAATTGCATTTCTTACCCTTAGTATTCTTTGGATTGTTTTTACCGCACTAGCATTGTTCTTCGCAATTAAGAAAAAGTTTAAGCTGCATCAAGCCTTTATGATTAGAAGCTATGCACTCACGCTATCTGCCATTACGTTAAGAATTTGGAAAATGGGCTTAGCAAATTTCACAGACATTCTCCCGATGGATAGGTACAGGATTGTCGCTTGGCTTGGGTTTGTCTTGAATTTGATTATTGCGGAGTTTATAATTGCATCCATTCGAAAAAATAAATCTGTAATCTAAAAAGGCGGCGAAGTCAAGGCATAGCCTACACGGCTAAAGAAAAAGAAATGGAACAATGAAAAATATGTATAACTAACAAGGATAAACACTTATTCTGAAAAGGCAAATAAAATCCTACTTTTAAAATCTGAGTATCGAAGCTTCAGTTAATTCTGTGGTAAGATAGAAAAGACAAAATTGAATACGATAAAATTAAAATACTGCCTTTAGAGACCAAGGTATCTGTGATTGACTATTAAATTGATTCTTACCTACCGAACCAAATCACTCGAACTTGGGCTACCAATAGATTCTAAGACTTCAAAGATATTTGCTTTCAGTTTTGCAAAACCTGGAGCTGAATCCATCGCATCGAAATTATCGTGATTTAGAAGAACCACTGTCTTACCTAATAAGCTTAATAAAGTTCTAGGAACTTGGGCTGGAACTTCCGCCAATAATTTAGGAAGGTCCATTTCAGGGACAATTAGCATATACACATTGTCCGTATCGAAGGCAGAAATTGACTCTGCAAATAGGCCGCCGAGTGAAAAATACCAATTTTGTTCACTATTCAGAGTGGAGATGTAGCTCTTTTTCTGCTCTATAATTTTTTCATTTGCATCCTTAAAGTCTTTATCCTTCTGCACCTTATTGACTATATCTTGTATTTGAATCTGTTCTTTCGCACCCTTTAAAATTGCAAATAAAGCCCGTGCTCTCTTGTAAAAATTCTTGTATCCATCTAAAGCATCAGGTGTTTCATTAAAACTGTTAGCGTAAGCACTTGCCTCAATCCCAGTTTGCATAAAAGACATACCTGTATAGAAATTTAATCTATTAATATTTGTTACGCTGTTAGCGTTTGTAGATGTGCCACCACCTGTTTTATTTTTAGTCTCTTTATCTGCGTCAGAAGAAGAGCCATCCCCAGGAGGCAGTGATGCCAAAGCGATTGCCGCATCTTGGTTTTTAGGATTAATCTTTATTGCCTTCTGAAAATCAGATTTAGCTGCAGATTTGTTACCTAAGGCGAGTTGTGCCTTACCTCTACCGAAATAACATTCATCAGCTTTTTGGTTCTCGCTAATACATTTGGTAAAAGCAGTTATCGCTTCTTTATAATTTTTCTTATAAAGATTATCATTTCCTACCCCCTTATCATAGGCCCACGGAGACATTTGACCCGATGCAGTTTGTACAAAGCAAATTAGCAGTATAAAGTACAAAGACGCCATACAGACTTTTCGGAAATTTATATTCGAATTTATTCTATTTGAATTTTGATAGCGCACAACTGAAAATTTTTATGATTAAATTTCTTACAGTTCAAAAATAGTAATTCTCTGTAAATTCTATATACCGTTACCACGGTATTTCCACCTAGCATTTAATAATTCCGGACCAGCATAATTTGTTCAATTCTTGCTAATTAAAAAACATAGAGTTTTTAAAGAAATATTTTTATTTTAGACTAAAATTGTAAAAGGTCTAGCACAAGGGTAAAGCGGATCGTAACAAGATAAAACCAAATAATCTTCTATTCAGGTATTATAGATGAAAGTTAGTGGCTCTATCATCTACATCACGACAATCTTGTTTCTCAATATGTATTTCGTCTTTAGAGGAAAGAATGTAGTCAAGCAGAAAGAGTGGAGGCAGAGTTAAGAGCTAGTGAGGCAGCAGCGGTGAGTAGGTAGAACAGCGTTTTACTGATTACGCCACAAGATTTTAAAATCCTGTGGTTTTTTTGTGTGAATAGGTTTTAGATATTTCAAATAGATTAAATTCAAATTGACCTTCCTTCTTAATAGACCTTGTTTTTTTAGTAAGCGATAGTGTTGAAAACAAAGTATTAATAGCTGAAAATATTTACTAGAAAACAGAAGAACGACCCACAGTTATTTTCTCCCCATTCATCTTTTCCAAAATTCTTGTAGGCTCATTGTAAAAAAGTAAAAAATTCCACACGTCACAATCTGATGAAAAATCTTTGATAGACTTACCATTTACAGTTTTTATCTCCTCTCTAATTGATAAATTCTTAGCTGTACTATTGGGACTCGTATTGATAGATGTAATTACCAACTTTCCAGCATCCAAAGATACTTTTACATCAAACCTATTAGGTATTTCTACTGCCTGATCTCGCATTTCCACGTACAACTTATCCTCCCTAAAATTTAGAATAGCAGTTTTAAAATAAGAAACAAAAAAAGAAACGCCAATCTTAGTATCTGTTTCATCTGTTATTAAAACTTTAAATTGCTTAATCTTAGTACCAGCAAAACTTATACTATCTAGGATAATCTCATCATTCTCCTTAGATTTTCCCATTCCCATTAGCCCCATATTTGATAAAAAATACTGATTAGCTTGGCCAAGAGTTTTCTTTGCATCTGCTATCTTTACTATACTATTATTCTTAGAACTAATATCCATTACCGCTCCGAAACCCATATCTATTAAGCAGTTCTTATACTTTATACCATTAACTTCATAATCAATTATAGGCCTATTACTTTTGTATTGCAGAGGCCAAGCTTGCATTGTACTAGTAGAAGAAAAGACAGATGATGAAATGAAAAAGCGCTTATTCTCAAAGTCAAACTTCCAATTAAATTTCTTAATAAAATCTTGTCCAAGTAATAATAAGTTAGAGCACGCAAGGAAAGGCATCTCAGTAGAAATTATTTTTAGATTTCTAATATGAAATCGTCCAACGGCAATATCATCAATCTTCCTATTTTCTATCTTTGCTACTTTTTGATTGGCATCTATAATTGATCTTTTACCTCCAGTTTCTGCAATCTTACACTGGCTATTCAAGGCATCATTTGAAACTGAAATAGCGGCTCCAGTATCAAAAGCAAAATCTGCTTCAACTCCATTAATTGTCCCTTTAAAAACAATCAATGTCTTTTCAAGATGAAATGGAATAGTATCATTCACATTACTTTGGGCGGTGGAAGCAAAACCCAAACCGCATAATATTAAAGTTGCGATGTATTGTTTTAGATACATTTAAAAGTAACATTTAAGCTTTAGTTGAAGATTCTAATAAATCCAAATTATGAATCCCGATAGCTCCGATAGCTATCGGCGGGATTCATATTCAATTCAATTACATATTCCTCCTATACTGCCCGCCCACGGTATACAACGCATTCGTAATTTCGCCCAACGAACAATACTTCACCGTCTCCATCAACTCCTCAAAAAGATTTTCATTACGAACGGCTTTTTCTTGAAGTGTTTTAAGCATTGCAGCACTTTGTGCTTTGTGTCTTTCCTTAAAGGCATTCAAAGAATTTATTTGCGCTTCTTTTTCTTCGGTTGTACTGCGAATAACTTCTGTAGGCAGAATAGTTGGAGAGCCGTCTTTACTTAAGAAAGTATTTACCCCAACGATAGGGTATTCGCCATTGTGTTTTAAAGTTTCGTAGTACAAACTTTCTTCCTGTATTTTATTTCTTTGATACATTCTTTCCATTGCACCCAATACTCCGCCTCTTTCTGTCAATCGATGGAACTCAGTAAGAACGGCTTGTTCTACTAAGTCCGTAAGTTCTTCTATCAAGAAACTTCCTTGATTTGGATTTTCATTTTTAGCAGTACCAAGCTCTCTGTTGATGATGAGTTGAATGGCCATTGCACGGCGTACACTTTCTTCTGTTGGCGTTGTTATAGCTTCATCATACGCATTAGTATGTAGAGAATTGCAATTGTCGTAAATCGCATACAAGGCTTGTAGCGTTGTACGAATGTCATTAAAATCAATCTCTTGTGCGTGCAGACTTCTACCACTCGTTTGAATATGGTATTTTAATTTTTGGCTACGATCGTTTCCTTTGTATTTATTCTTCATTGCCTTGGCCCAAATACGACGAGCTACACGTCCTATTACGCTATACTCGGGATCCATACCATTACTAAAAAAGAAAGAAAGGTTGGGCGCAAAATCATCTATCGCCATTCCTCTGCTCAGATAATATTCTACATAAGTAAAACCATTCGCTAAGGTAAAGGCAAGCTGTGTAATGGGATTAGCGCCGGCTTCTGCAATATGATAACCACTAATACTTACGCTATAAAAATTCTGTACTTTTTTAGTGATGAAATATTCCTGTACATCACCCATCAACTTTAATGCAAACTCCGTAGAAAAAATACAGGTATTTTGTGCTTGATCTTCTTTAAGAATATCTGCTTGTACAGTTCCACGTACAGTACTTAGAGCTTTTGCTTTTAGTGTTTCATACACATCTGCTGGCAATACATCTTTTCCGCTGAGACCAAGCAAACGCAGACCGAGCCCGTCATTACCTTCTGGTAAGTGACCAACAAATGCACCTTTCTGTGGTGTAACTAATTCGCCTTTCGCATCTATGTATTTTGGTAGCGCAGTAATATCATATTTCTGCTCAATGATTTTATTTACCTGTTCCGATAAATTATTTTCAATGATATATTTCTCACATTGCTGATCGATGGCTGCATTTAGAAAGAAAGCCAACAACATTGGTGCAGGACCATTGATGGTCATACTTACACTTGTCTTAGGGTCGCACAAATCAAAACCGCTGTATAATTTCTTCGCATCATCTACACTAGCGATACTCACACCACTATTTCCTACTTTACCATATATATCTGGACGGTGTGCAGGATCTTCCCCATATAATGTAACACTATCAAACGCAGTACTGAGGCGCTTTGCAGGCTGTCCTACACTCACGTAGTGAAATCTCCTGTTCGTTCTTTCTGGCCCTCCTTCGCCGGCAAACATTCTTGTAGGATCTTCTCCATCCCTTTTTAATGGAAATACACCTGCCGTAAATGGAAATTCACCAGGCACATTTTCTTGCAACTGCCAGGTAAGAATATCTCCCCAATCTTTATACTTTGGCAAAATAACTTTTGGTATAACGGTACCAGAAAGTGAGGTGTAAGTCAATGGCTGTAAAATAACTTTATCTCTTACTTTAAACTCATACATTTCTTTACTGTAGCGATCTTTCACTGCATCCCATCCAGCCAACATCTGTCTGTTGCTTTCTTGCAAAGCTGCTTCCTTTTCCTTTATTACTTCTTGTAAAGCTTCATTCTTAGTGATAATAAGTGCCCCTTTGAGTTGGTAAATTTCTGTAGCTATTTTACTTTGTTCTTTTACCCATTCATCATAACCCTCAATACTTTCTGCAATCTCCGCTAAGTACCTCACTCTCTTTGCAGGGATAATACTTCCTTCACTGGTAGAAGTGGCTGTGCTTTGAAATGCGCCAAAATCAGTACCCATTTTTTTGTTAAGCGCATCGATGATTTTTACAAACAATTCATTTACACCAGTGTCATTGAACTGCGCTGCTGTAGAACCTACGATTGGCAAATCTTCATCCTTTGCATCCCACAAGCCGTGGTTGCGCTTGTATTGCTTGCGCACATCGTGCAACGCATCGAGAGCTCCAGCTTTATCAAATTTATTTAGACAGATCACATCTGCATAGTCCAACATATTTATTTTCTCTAGTTGCGAAGGCGCACCATACTCTGGCGTCATCACATACATACTAACGTCAGAAAAATCTAAAATACTTGCATCGCTTTGGCCCACACCGGCACTCTCCAAAATGATCAGATCAAAAGCAGCAGCTCTGCAAATTTCAATCGCTTCTTCTACAAACTTACTG
>JBBRHK010000197.1:0-6152 GCA_038222815.1 Chitinophagales bacterium | reverse complement strand
TGGGTACATCGTTGTAGTTATTGCTTTTATCAATAATTGTTGTCCAAGTTTTTCCATCCAAAGATGCCTCAACATTATATCTGTGCATTAGTCCCGGTACTTTTCCATAAATATCAGATTTATAATCGTGGTAGTTTATTTGAAGGGCAAAGATTTTCGAAGGTTTTAGTAAGTCAATTTCTAGCCACTGCTTGTCATCATTATTTTTTGCTACCCAAAATGATTTTACGTTTTCATCAGTAACATTCATTGGTACAAAATTGTCAAGAGAAGTAGATGCAGTTACAGGTTTTTTGTAAGAGAGTAACATCCATCCAGAGAACGCTCCTGGATTTTCCTTAGCTTCTGGTGCGAGATGCGGATAATCGCCAAAGCTACTATTACTATACATCAATCCATCTTTATCAAAATAAGTAGGGAACATACAGATTCTTCTTTCCCAATTTACATTTACGGATACCGCATTGGATGCAAAATGCCAATAGCTATCATTTGGTCCAACGACTGTGCTGCCGTGACCTGCACCATTCATAAAGCCTCCGGGCTTGTAAGAGAAAGGATTATTGGGCATATAGGTAAATGGCCCAGTAGGACTGTCACTTGTGTAAGCACCGTCACCATATACATTAAATTCTGTGCCGGGAGCGGCATACTGTAAATAATATTTTCCATTATGTTTTGTCATCCAAGGGCCTTCCATATAGCCACCAAGAATAGTGTCGCTATGGTTTTCTCCAAATCTTTCCCAGCCGTGTTTTTTACCATCGAGATTAAATAGGTCGTACGTTTTGTCAGAAGGACGAAAGCGTTCGTTTTTCTCTAAAGTTTTTAGTCTGATTGGAAATTTATTCGAAGAACCCCAATAAATGTATGCCTTATCATCATCATCTATGAATAGACCAGGGTCTTGAATATCATTTATGATACCAGGAGTTGCTTTCCAATCGCCTTTCTTAGGATTATCTGTGTAAAGAATACTCATAGAGCCAGAAGGGTCGCCTGTTACATACAATACAGAATCTTTGTAGTTGTGTGCTGCTGGTGCATTAGAGCCTTGGAAATACCATTTTTCTGGAGTTATAAAATCCCAATGTAGCATATCACTAGAATGCCAATACCCCATAGATCTTGTTACAAACATGTAATACTCGTTTCTAAATTTCACCACGGCAGGGTCTGCACCAGAGCGATAAGAAATATTTTTATGCGCATTATAAATCATATAAGTGTAATCCAAGTTTAGTGGATTACAATAGGTGGTTTGTTGTGCAGAACAAGTAAAACATAAAAACAGAAAATATATAGTAAGACTTTTCTTCATAGAAATTATTTCTTGATATTTATGGTTGTTAAAATAGGTAGATGATCTGATGGATATTTTAAATCATAAGAATCGGTAAGTGTAGCAAATTTGCTGACTGATATTTTTTTATTGTTGGAAACGAAAATATAGTCAATACAATTTTCTATTTTTTCTTTGAACTTAAATGCGTTGAAGGTAGGAGCATCACCATAAACTAAAGTGCTGATTTTTCTAGCATTTTGTATTTTACTCATAAGAAATTCAGCTGGCGCTTCCTCTGGCTTGCTATTAAAATCTCCAGTAAGTATTACAGGGTAATTTTTCGTGTTGAATTTATTTATTTGCTTTATAATAAGCTTAGACGATTCTAACCTAGCCGTTTTACCGATATGGTCAAAATGTGTATTAAAAACCCAGAATTTTTGTTTTGTCTTTTTATCTTTAAATAAACCATAAGTGCAAACCCTTACTATGGCTGCATCCCAGCCCTTACTTATAGAGTCTGGAGTAGGAGATAACCAAAAAGTAGATTGCTGCAGCAATTGATATTTATCTTTTTTATACCAAATGCACGAGTATTCACCTTTCTCTTTGCCATCATCTCGGCCTACGCCTATATAGCTATATGAAGGCAGGCTTAAATTCAAATCTAATAACTGCCCGTGTGTTACTTCTTGTCCGCCAAGAAAATCTGGCTCGTAATAATTTATGAGAGATGCTACTCTGTCTTTTCGCAAGTCCCATTTATTTTCTCCATCAGATTGTACATTGAGCCTGATGTTATAAGACATGACTTTTACTTCCGTTTGTGCACTAGCTGAAATGGCAATAAATAAAAATATAAAGGCTAGTATTTGTTTTGAATTTATAATCATTATTGGTTTCTGTTGTGTAGTAGTCAATATAGTTTATTTTTTACTTGTTTTCAAGAGTACATTTCTAATGATGAAATTATGGGCAGAAGTAGTGTTAAATTGGTTATTAAAAGGGGAATAGGTAGAGACTTTTATTATTTTCTTTTTATAATCTAGGTCAATAATTCTAAGCCAGCCATTGCCTCCCATAATTGAGCCGGTGACACCTTCTTGATAATTAGCTAGCATTTGATAAACTGGATAGCCTTCATCATTTACACTTATAAGTGTACCGACGCCACTGTTCAATACGTGACCAGAAAAGACGAAACGAGTATTGGGATACTTTTTCACAAGTTTATTCCAAATTTGTTCTCCGTCATTGACTGCTGAGTCTCCAGTATTTTTTCCAACTCCATAAGCCTGTGCCCGCCAGCTATCACCTAGTCCTTGCCTTGTACTGTCAGAATACATATAGGCATGGGTATTAATAATTACTGAATGACTTGGATGTTTTTTAATAATTTGCCCTGCCCATTCTAGGATGCTATTTCTTGGGCCAAATTCTAAAGTCAACACTAACCAATTTATTTTATCGGTTTTAAAAAGATAAAAAGCATTATCTATTTTTCCTTGTTCTGCTACTCCTCCATATCCTGGCAGCATTGCCATTTTTTCAAAAGGGAAAAACTGATTAAACAAAGTGGAATTTCTTACATCGGCAAACTTCCCATCAGCACTTCCCATATCATGATTACCAGCTGCAAGTACATATGGAACTTTATTATCTAATTTCGTAAATGCATTTTTTATTATCGCCCATTCTCTTTGATTATTATTTTGCGTAAGATCTCCCTGCTGTAAAACAAAGTCTATATTTTTTTTATTTTTAAGTAACCAATTTATTTGAGAATCAAGAACAGCCGGATATTTCTCTGCATAGGTTTGCGTATCTGGCAGCAATACGATGCGAGCTTGATGCACCTTGCTCGAGCAAGAAACAAGTAAGGTAATAGTTAAAAATAAAGATGTAAGTTGTCTCATTCTTTTATTTAATCCAAGGACTTTCAAAATCTAATTTCTTTAAACCAGCTTTTATTTCGGGGCAACTCATAAATAAATTCCACAATAATCCTGTCCTATAATTTTCCATCATTACTACAATCGGCCCTTGGTCTATAGCTAAATATCTAGGTGTGTACCAATCAGCTGTTTCGCTAAATGCATCGTAGAAACCGTATTGGCCAAATAACTTCTCGCCGATATTGTTATACCAATGCTTCATTGCAGCCATCGATTCCTTTGGCGTGTAAGGAAAAGAAGATAGAGCAGCTGTGGGTGATATTACTCCAAGGTCTCTTTTTAAATTGGGAGCGTGTCCTGCATAGCCTTTTATCGAATAGGATGAAGTAAGTCCCCAACTATTAGGGCCATATCCTTTAAATCCTTTTGGATTATCTACACACCAATTGTAATGAATAAGAGCGTGGTTTTTATTGTCATCCCAATAATTAGCATATTTATCTTTTAATCCTCTTGGGTCTAAACCTAAGTAAGAATAATGCGCCCAGAATAAAGGACCGCTGTTACCTGCTTCTCCTTGGTGGTTCATTTGTAATTTGATGTCTTTATAAAAAGCTGGATTCTGATTTATTTTTCCATTCTCTGCCCAGCCTTCGTCATACACGGCTTTAGGCACGCCGTGCGTAGGCGAGGAGGCAGCAAGTACATACAAAATGAGGCACTCGTTATAACCGTGCACGGGGAAATTCATCTTCCATCCTACATTAGGACTCCAATGCCAGTACAATACATTCTTGCCATTTCTATACCAATCAAAATCTATTTCTTTCCATAATTTATCTGCTCTACTGGCAATATTTTTTTCTTGTGAAGTGCCATTTTTAAAATATTGCCTCAAGCAAAGTAATCCCTGCGCCATAAAAGAAGTTTCTACAAGATCGCCACCATCATCATTTTTGCCGAATGGTTTTACTTTACCAGTTTCTCCATTCCACCAATGCGGCCCGGCGCCGTGAAACCTATCTGCGGTTTCTAAGAAATTAATTATTTTTTCAAATCTTTCTGCGCCTTCTGCTCTCGTAATAAATCCTCTCTCCATTCCTACAATGAGTGCCATTACGCCAAAGCCACTGCCACCGCTCGTTACCACGTTTTTGTCATTGGATGGATAAATATTATCCGTGTGAAATCTTTCTCTAGCCAAGCCGCTATTTGGCTCTGCTCCAGCCCAGAAATATTGAAAAGTTTTTTCTTGCACTAGTTTAAATAGTGCAGTGTCTGATGGCGCAAGTATTGAATTATCTCCACTTGCGACTATATTTTTTTTAATAGAGTTACAACTTGTAACTAGCAAAGCAGCTATGATAATGCCACCTATTAATTTTGTTCTTTGCATATGCTTTTATTTATCAAATAACATTTATAAATATGGTGCTGTAAATCCAAGTTGCAATAAACTAGCTTTTACTTCTGGCGCACTTGTAAATAAAGACCACAATAATCCTGTCCTGTGGTTCTCTATCATATTTACAATTGGCCCTTGATCAATGGCTAGGGTAGAAGAAGCAACCCAAGTACTACTTAAAGAAAATGCATCTACAAATCCATATTCTTTAAATAATTTATCGCCTAGTTTATAGTAAAAAAACTTTAGCGCAGCCATCGATTCTACAGGTGTGTAGGCGAATGAAGACAATGCAGCAGTGGGTGCAATGTAGCCACGATCGTTGGTAGGGGAGCTAGCCGTATAACCATTTTCTATATCACTTGCAGTAAGTCCCCAACTCTCCTCACTAAAGCCATACCATCTTCTTGGATTATTAACACAATAATTTTTATTGATGAGCGTATGATTTTTTGCTTGTGTAAAATAATCAATACCAGCTTCTTTTAATCCTGTGGGATTAATACCCATAAAACTATAATGCTCAAAAAATAATGGACCTCCTGCTACAGGGCCTAGTGGTAGCTGTACGCCGTAGTATGTATTTCCATTTATGAAACTAGCACTTCCCTTCCATCCGTTTGTATATACAGAAGTAGGTATTGGATGCGTAGGAGAAGCTGCTGCTAAAACGTAAGTGATGAGTGATTCATTCCATCCTCTTATTTTTAAATTGATAGCCCAAGTCTGATCTGGGCTATAATGCCAGGTTAGAACATCCTCTCCGACCCTGCGAAACCAATCCCACTCCACAGCATTGTATAATGCATTAATATCCGCCCTTAAAGTCACTTCTGCAGCAGCTGCTCCATTAAAATATTGCCTTGCAGTAAGCAAGCCCATCATCAGATAAGATGTTTCTACAAGGTCTGCACCATTATCATTTGCGCTGAAAGGAATGATAGCACCTGTAACACCATTTAACCAATGTGGAAAGGCACCCTTTACTTTCACTGCGTTATTTTTAAGAAAGCCAACGATTTTTTGCATTCTTGCAAGACCCTCCGCTCTAGTAATAAAATTTCTGCTTATGCCTACTGGAATCGACATAATGCCAAAGCCCGAGCCACCAGAAGTAACCAAGTCGCCAGAAGTATTTCTTTCTCTTGCTAAGCCGCTTACTGGATGACCGAAATCCCAAAAATATTTAAAGGTTTGTTGTTGTACTTTGGTCAATAATTCCTCATCGGTAATGAGAGGGAATTTATCAGAAGAATCTATAGCGGTGGAGAACTCAGCGCTGTAATTCGCATTCAAAGAACCGTTGTTAGCAGATTTTAAAGATGTGTTTATTTTTAAAGTAAACTTTGAAAGAAATGTAAGGTTAGTGCCCATTGATATCTGCATAACAGAATCAAAAGGATAGGAGAGTGTCAGTGGCGCTGAAATGCCCGAGGCATTTGCTATACTAGTTGCCGCTGCTGCACTTGATTTAAGGATTGCTCCTGAAAATCTTACTTTAAAAACTGGCTGAACGGAAACACCATAAGCAGGGGAGGAGAATGGACTCCCATTTACTTCTACTGAT
>JBBRHK010000196.1:0-6166 GCA_038222815.1 Chitinophagales bacterium | reverse complement strand
AATAGGTGGTCTACAAGATACCGTTATAGATTTTGAGGATGAGAATGGTTATGGTATTTGTTTTAGGCAAGTGTCCGTTGATGATATGGTAACCGGTCTTGCAAGAGGTATTGAGTTGTACAATAAACCTAGCTTATTTGCGCTGTGTAGAAAGCGTATGATGGCGATAGATAATAGCTGGGATAATAGTGCAGAGGAATATTTAAGAATTTATGAAGGTATATAAAGTCTTATCTTATTTAAGATTATTATAATGATGTAAAAAATAGACTTAACTAGAATTAAAATATATTTTGGAAAAAAGTAAAAGTGTTATTCCTATTCAGAATTTGTTCTTACCTTACCCATTAAGCTTGTTATTTCATTGCGGCAATCTTTTGCTGTAGAAAAATAGCAAAAGCGGAAGCAGAAATAATATATTCTACAATACCAATTACAACTGAAAAAAATAGCCCATTATGAAAAGTACAAGTGTTATCGCAATGATTTTAGGAGGCGGCGCAGGCTCGAGACTTTCTCCACTTACAGCCACAAGAAGCAAGCCTGCTGTACCTTTGGCTGGTAAATACAGACTTGTGGATATTCCCATTTCTAATTGCATCCACGCTAGTCTGAATAGAATTTTTGTGTTGACGCAGTATAACTCTGCTTCTTTAAACAAGCATATAAAAAATACGTATCAGTTTAGCAGATTTAGCTCAGGCTTTGTAGATATTCTTGCTGCGGAGCAGACGCCTGATAGCCTTGGATGGTTTCAAGGCACGGCAGATGCGGTACGTCAAAGTTTGAAGCATATTCAGAATTACGATTTTGAATATGTGCTTATCCTAAGTGGCGATCAATTATATCAAATGGATCTAAATCAAATGTTAGACAATCATTTGGCGAAAGGTGCAGATATAACAATTGCAACGATTCCAGTAACGCAAAGAGAAGCTACTGAATTTGGAATTTTAAAATCTGACGATACGGGTAGAATTACATCATTCATAGAAAAGCCTGCAGTAGAACTTTTGCAAGAATGGGTGAGTGATACTGGAACGGAGATGCAATCACAGGGGAGAGACTACCTAGCAAGTATGGGTATTTATATTTTTAATAGAGAGCTTTTATTCAAGTTATTAGGAGAAGATTTAAAAGCTATAGATTTTGGAAAGGAAATTATTCCAGGCTCTATTAAAAACTACAATGTAACCAGTTATCAATATGAAGGTTATTGGACTGATATAGGAAATATTCATTCTTATTTCGAAGCTAACTTAGCGCTCACGAGCGACTTACCACCTTTCAATTTATTTGATAATGATAAGATGGTATATAGCCGTGCTAGGATGTTACCACCTGCAAAGCTAAGTGGCGTTACCCTAAGTGAAACTATTATAGCAGAAGGATGCATAATAAAAGCTGCGAAAATTACAAGGGCAGTGGTTGGGATAAGAAGTAGGATAGGTGAGGGTAGTGTAATAGATTCTTGCTACATAATGGGGAATGATTTTTACGAAAGTATCGAGCAAATTGCACACAATTATAGCAAAGGCATACCGCCAGTAGGAATTGGGGATCATTGTTTTTTGAAAAATGTAATAGTAGATAAAGACTGTAGGATAGGAAATAATGTACACATTGAAGGTAAGTCAGATATGCCTGATCAAGAACACGGTGTTTATGCCATTAAGGATGGGATTGTGGTAATAAAGAAAGGTGCAGTACTAGAGGATGGATTCAAAGTTGGGTAAAAAAGTAGGCATTATTATTGAAAGTGATATGTAGGATTCCTCACTTTTAAAATAATATATTATGAGCACAAGACATCATGAAATGACAACGCTTAGTCAGGTATTAGAGCGACTAAGACTAAGAAAGCAGGATAATGAGTTTAAAATGACAGACGCTGGTTTTTGTACTAGCTCTAATAAATGTTATACGTCCGAGGAACTTACAATAATTAAAGTGTATCGGTTTGAAGGTGATAGTGATCCTTCAGATTCTTCTGTTTTATATTTGATAGAAGCCAATGATGGGCTGGTAGGTTATACTATAGATGCGTATGGTGCTTACAGTAACCACGATGATGATGGGTATGATGATTTTTTGAAAAAAATACAGATAGCTGAAAGAGAAGAACAAGTTATTTTTTCTTAATGGAGTTCTGCAAAATATTAAAGCCCTTCCTGCATAAAGTGGAGAAGGGCTTTCTCTTTCTTTTTAGAGTAGTTCGTGGTTGAACAATTAAAGCATCGCATTCCAGAGCATCCTCTGCATTTCATTTTTATCATCATCTGCACCACTATACCACTCTTTCATTCTTGCTTTTAATACGTCAAGTATTTCTTTAGAGCTGTACGTTTTTTTTGCGGTAAGCGGTTTTATCTCTGCCACTACATTAGGTGTGACTTTAGTAGCAATAAATGAGCTAAAGAGTCGGGGGATTGTCATTGCAAGTATAGTTCCTGGTAACCCATTGATAGATGCTGGTCCAGTAGGGGACATTAATTGATCTGTATAAAACGCAAAAACATACACGCTATCCATCATTATACCAGTAGCCTTGCGGCAAGTATATCCTGCTATGGTTTGGGTTTCATTTTCTAGCTTCCACTTTATTTTAGGAATGGAATCTTTGATCAGATAATTAAAGCCAAAAGTACTTTTTTGCACACTGTAAGACTTGTTTTCTTGATTAAAGTACCACTTAGCATTTTCATCGTCAGTCAAGAACCAACTCATTATTTTTTGATTAGGATCCCATCTGTCAAACTTGTAAAGGCTTTCCTTTTCTGTAAAGCTTAGTTTAAAATAACCAGTCTTAAACTTTGACATATTATCTTTCATCTGCTCTGCCCAAGAATCATCACCCATAGTTTTATTAAGGTTGGTCTTTACCTCATACTCCACGGTGCCCGAGGAAATGAGCTCTTGTGCTGATACACTTAATACAATTAAAAAAATACTAAAGCCTGTTGTTATTGTTCTTTTCATTTTCATTGTTTGTGTACTAAATTTTTTAACTCACCACTC
The DNA here is from genome assembly GCA_038222815.1 of Chitinophagales bacterium. Lineage (GTDB taxonomy): Bacteria > Bacteroidota > Bacteroidia > Chitinophagales > Chitinophagaceae > Ferruginibacter. The sequence goes on along the minus strand of JBBRHK010000196.1, from coordinate 3,148 downwards.
ACCACTATTCTGCTGTTTTCTTTCCTGCTCCTTTATTCTTAAAATCCCATCTTACACCTAGCAAGAAATATCTTTGCAATCTTGCGTTTATGGTTTCGTAGTAACCATTACCAGAAGTGAATTGCTGAATGCCGGTATTTTGATTAAATAAATCTCTACCAGTTAGGTAAAGCGTGAATTCATCTTTATGAAACGTTTTTTCAAATGAGGCATTCATAATATTGAAGCTCTGATTAGGATTTGTTCTTACAGCATTTTGGCGAAAGTTGTACTCATTTTGTATCCTTAAAGAAGTGGTCTTTGTGATAAATACTTTGGCGTCTTGTGCTAATTCTAGAGTGTAGAAATTGGTGCTGTTATTTGTAGGGCCAAATTTATTAGTGGTGTAGCCTGCGGTTTGTCTAAGACTTAATTCATATTTTTTATCTTTTGACTTATCGAGACTCAAAGTAATATTGCCTCCAAAATTATTTGAAAAATCTTTTACATTGTTTAAGATTACTGGTTGTTTACTCAAGTTAAGGCTAGCATTAAGACCAATTCTTGTATCTATTTTTTTAATTTTAAATCCGCCTCCACCATAGTAGAAAGCACTATATGCGCCATTTGTATTAATCGGTTGACTTTTAGTACTACCGTTAAGCTGGTTAAAATCTGTTTTGTTTACAATTTGATTAAGTGTATTATTAAAACTTAATCCCTGATAAATAAAGATGTCTTTAAGGAAATTGTAAGAGTTTTGATTTATAGAAATATTATTAGTGAACGATTGTTTTAAATCAGGATTACCTATGTATAAATTAAATTGGTTGCTATTATCTCTCAATGGTTGTATCTGATTAAGCGTGGGCTGCGTCGTGTTTCCATTATAGCGAACGCTAATGCTGCTGTTACTTTTATACTTGTAGGTAAATGTAGCTGCCGGAAAAATATTAGTAAAATCTCTATTGTAGTCTTGGTTTCTTGTGACATCTGTAAAGTCAAATTTTGTAAAACCGAAAGAAGAACCAAGTGTCCAGTTTATTTTCTTGTCCTTAAAATTCAAAATAGCACCTGGCCTTTGCGTACTTATGTGTTGGTCAAAATTATTAGTCAAAGAATCTACCAGCACATCATACTTGCCAGATATTGGATTAAAACTTAAGGCTGTTTGGTTGTTTTTTCCATCTGTTACACTCACCTCATGGCTAAGAAGTAAAGCATATTTCTTACTCAAGGGCTCGGTATATACAGCCTTAGTCGAAAGTTGGAGTGTATTTTTATCCTTTATAAAATCCTGGTCTATGTCTAATTGTGTATTAAAAACATAGTCCCTGTTTTCACTTTGTTGAATTAAATCTCCCTTAGAAGTGATATAATTTACATTGCCCGTTATAGATAAAGTTCTTTTGGGTTTTCTAAAACTATGTTTCAAAGTCACCACTGTGTTATAGGCTTGCTTATCATTTGTGGTAGAGTAGCTGCTTATTCTTTCGTTTTTTAGATCTCCTTTGCCTCCCGTCACATTCGATTCGCTATTGCCTGAAGTTTCTGTATTATAGAAATTAGCTCCTGCATTTATGGTTACACTTGTAAGAGAATCAATTTTGATTTCTGCTTTTGTGGCTAGTCTAAAATTTGTTCTATCTACAAAATCATTATTATTACTTCTTGTATTTAGGATACTATCTGCTCCAGTCTGTATTCTATTAAAACTTTGTACTGTATTGTTGTACTTCTGTTCATTGTATTGAGGAGAAAAATTAAAGCTATTTTTATTCTCCCATTTATTACTGTACTGAAAGCCAGCATTTAGATTTTTAGTGAAACCATTATTTACATCTACATACGGCTCTTCATCACTTGTGCGACCGGAAGTGTAAAACATTACACCACCATCATCACTCATTTCCATAGATTCGTTATTCAATCCAAACTTATCTGAATCTCGCCAGCTCAGTCCGTCTTGGTTGGTATTGCCATTGAGTAAAAACGCCGCAATTTTTCGTCTCCCTTTAAATGAGTTAACTAGAATATTATTATTGTATCTGTCCTCTAAGTTTTTTAAAGGCCCGCCACTTAAATCTACTTTACCAAAATAGCCTTTCTTCGCTTCCTCCTTTAGTTTTAGGTTGATGGTTTTATTCACTTCTCCATCGTCTATTCCAGTAAAGTCTGCTTGTTCACTTTTTTTATCAAAAACTTGTACTTCTTTTACAGCATCCGCTCTCAAATTCTTTATTGCCATTCCGGGGTCATCACCAAAAAATGGTTCTCCGTCTACAAGAACCGTTTGTACCTCCTTACCTTGTGCTGTTATCTTTCCATCCTTATCTACTTGGAGTCCTGGTAGTTTTTTCAATAACTCTTCTACGTTGGCATTGGCACCTACTTTAAAGCTGTCTGCTGTATATATGGTGGTATCACCTTTTACTCTGATCGATTTTACTGCATTTACCACCACAGCCTCAAGCAATTTAGATTTACTGAGCATAGCAATGTTGCTAATTGTGACAGCAGTCCCATTCACTGACACTTCTTCGCTGTAATCTGCAAACAAAGGATGCATTACCAGGATAAAATAATTTCCATCAGCAGGTGATGTAAAGTTGAAACTGCCGTCTGCGCTTGTTCTTGTGTGCCCTACAAGAATTGAATCTTTCGATTGTAATAAGGCAATAGCAGCATTTTTTAACGGCGTAAAAGTAGCTGGATCTGTTACTTTACCAGTTATTTGTGCGAAGCTACTCAAGGATACGAAAAAACATAAGGAAAGAATCAAAAAAATCTTGGTCATAGGATGTGCTAGGTAGTTAGGATAAAATTTTAGTAAACATCAAACATAAATTTTTACGAAAGTTATTTAATTGATTTATTTACAGTAATTTAACAATCTAGTTGACTTTATTATGAAGTATGAAGAAAAACATTTTATAGATAAGCGAAAGCTGGTTTGGAATTATTCATTATTTACAGATAATGTTATTGCTCAATACCAAGATGGCAAGCTACATAACGGATACAATTATTTTGGAAGTAAGGCATGCAAAGTTTTAGAAACTATTGGTTGCTATTTTGCTGTATGGGCGCCGCAAGCTAAACTTGTAAGTGTTACCGGTGATTTTAACGGCTGGAAGGGTGGCATTCATAAATTATTATTACGACAAGA
>JBBRHK010000195.1:0-6178 GCA_038222815.1 Chitinophagales bacterium | reverse complement strand
TAACGCAAAAAGTTTTTGAAAACATTTTAGGGTTAGAAAGCTCCACAAACAAAAAACCGCCTGTAGAAACAAGCGGTTTGTAAATACTTACTTACACAAAATAAATCCAATCTTTAGGAGTCTTTTGCTCTTAAGCAGCTCCCATATTCTCTTTTATCTGAGCTCTAATTTTCCCCTCTATTTCTTTGCTTAGCTCAGGGTTATCTGTCAATAATTGTTTTACGGCTTCTCTACCTTGACCTAGCTTATCACCGTTGTAACTAAACCAACTTCCACTCTTTTGCACAATACTTAACTCAACACCCATATCTATAATCTCTCCCACTTTGCTAATACCAGCTCCGTATATAATATCGAACTCTGCCACACGGAATGGAGGAGCTACTTTATTCTTAACAACTTTTACTTTAATATGGTTGCCTATTACTTCATCACCGTCTTTTATTTGCGCTTGTCTGCGAATGTCCAGTCTTACAGAAGAGTAAAACTTTAATGCATTACCACCCGTTGTTGTTTCAGGATTACCAAACATCACACCTATTTTCTCTCTCAACTGATTAATAAATATGCAACAACAATTTGTCTTTGCAATTGTTCCAGTTAATTTTCTCAAAGCCTGACTCATCAATCTAGCCTGTAAACCCATTTTAGAATCACCCATTTCTCCTTCCAATTCACCTTTTGGTACTAGTGCTGCTACAGAATCAATCACCACTACATCTACTGCACCAGAAAGAATTAGTCTATCTGCAATTTCCAATGCTTGCTCTCCGTAATCTGGTTGGGAAATCAATAAATTATCAATATCTACTCCTAATTTTTTAGCATATCCACTATCAAATGCATGCTCCGCATCTATTATAGCACAAAGACCACCTTGCTTTTGCGACTCCGCAATTACATGAATGGCTAATGTAGTTTTACCAGAAGACTCTGGACCATATATTTCTATCACTCTACCTTTAGGCAAGCCACCAATTCCTAGTGCCACATCTAATCCTATACTTCCGGTAGATATTACCCCTATCTCCGTTACTCCTTTATCACTCATCATCATTACCGAACCCTTACCGAAATCCTTATCAATCTTGTCCATTGTAAGTTTTAAGGCCTTAATTTTTTCTGCGTTGCTCATGTTGTCTGTTTTTAGTTGTTGTATCTAGTTTTTTAAAACGCTGTAAATGTATTACTTCACAAATGTAAAAGAAGAAATTCATTTAAACTAATATATTTAGTATTATTTAGTAAATACTTTAGTATAGAGGTTTTTTAATTACGAATTACGTTGAAGTATTCGATTCCAATCATTTAAAATGTAATGCACTTGTCTCTTTAAAATTTTATAACTTGCCTATTGCAAAACAAGGTTCGTAATTCGTAATTCTATTTAACGTCAAAATCTATCACCACCTCCTCCGTTACCGGGTGCGATTGGCAAGTGAGGATAAAGCCTTGTTCTACTTCTTCTTTTTCCAGTGCATAGTTAACATCCATAGTCACTTCACCTTTTACCAGCTTAGCTCTGCAAGTGCAGCATACACCGCCTTTGCAGGCAAATGGTAAGTCGGCTCCGCTTTTTAATGCAACATCCAAGATACTATCTCCTTCATAAGCCACGGCAAGTTCTGTACTTCTTCCATCTAATCTTATGGTTACTTTTGCCTTGGGTGCATCATCAGCAATAGCATTTTTTACCTGCTTTTTTTCTGTTTTGGCTCCCGGTGTTGTGAATAGCTCAAAATGAATATTTTCTTTTGCCATTCCCTTTTTCTCCAAAAAAGCAGCGGCAGAAAAAATCATCTCTTCTGGTCCACAAATAAAGGCTTCTGCCAGTGAGGCATAAGGTATAACACTAGACAAATCATTGAGCTTTTCTTCACTTATTCGTCCATAATTTATGGCTGAATCCGTATGTTCTCTGCTAAATGTATAAATGCATGAAAACCGCTGCATATACTTATTCTTAATAGCTTCTATCTCCTCAAAAAATATGATGCTCTTCCTATCTTGGTTACCATAAACTAAGGTCACATCTGAAGTAGGTTGGGTAAAAAGCAGGTGTTTAATAATTGATAGAACTGGCGTAATTCCGCTACCAGCGACTATCATCAAATATTGTCCATCCGTTGCTTTTACGTGAAATCTCCCAGTAGGAGGCATCACATCTATTACATCGCCCACCATAAGAGCATCATTAGCAAAAGAGGAAAATTTTCCTCCAAGTACTTTTTTTATAGCCACTTTTAGCAATCCTTCGTGAGGTGCCACACATAGCGAATAAGACCGCCTGCATTCTTCGCCTTCTATTTCTTTTTTTAAAGTAATGTTCTGCCCTTCTTTAAAAGTAAAATCTTGCTTTAGTTCTTGCGGCACATCAAAACTAATACTCACGCAATCATCTGTTTCTTTTACTATTTCTTTGATCCTTAGTGGATGAAAATGTACTGCCATTTTATTGTATTAATCCTTTAAAAAGTTGTTGTATAATATTGTTTTCAACTGCAGTCAAATTAAGCAATTGTTTTTCCTTTTGCCAAAATTCTAGTCCACGCAAAGCAGCTAATATAATAAGCGTAGCCATTTTTGCATCTCCCGTTTTAAGTTCACTTGCCTCTACGCCTTGCTCAATAAGACTCTGCACTTTATTTTCGTATGCCTTACGTTTTTCAATATATTTTTTTAAGTCGCCGACCGGAAGATGCTTCCACTCGTGATTGGCCACCCATAGTGCATCAAAATTCTGCAACATCATTTGTATATGAAATCGCAACATAGCTTCTAACTCTGTTGCTGGCGAATTTGTCTCGTTGGCTGCTTTATTCATTTCATCCTCAAAACTTTTGGCTACGCTAAAGCAAATATTGTGAAGCAAACTGAGTTTACTGCTTATATGATTGTATAGGCTCGGCGCCTCGATACCCACTTGTTCTGCTATATCTTTTACTGATGTAGCCACATAGCCTTTCTGCCTAAAAAGCACACTAGCGTATTGCTCTATGGCAGCCAATTTTGTTTTACTTGCTATAACTTTTATTTTACTCACGATATACAGCAAAACTAATGCTTATTAGTTTTTAAGATTGGCATTTATTTTATAAAAGGAAAAAGATAATTCGATAATTTTGCACATTATTTTATTATTATGATTTTATCTAAGATAGATGTGGTGGATGATATTTCGCCAGAAGATTTTAAGGAAAAATATTATAAGACTGGGAAGCCGCTTATAATAAAAAACTTAGCTAAGAAATGGCCGGCTTATGAGAAGTGGAATTGGGATTATTTCATAGAGAAAGTAGGGCACGCAGATGTAGGTGTGTACAATAATGTAAAAAGTGATTCTTATACGCCTATCAATACGGCTGATGCTTATATGAAGTTTGGCGAATACTTGGAGAAGGTAAAGGCCGGACCGCTTGATTTAAGGATATTCTTATTTAATATTTTTCAGCACGCCCCTAATATAGTACAAGATTTCACTTGGCCAGATGAGCTAATGAATGGCTTTGTAAAAAAATATCCAATGCTTTTCGTCGGAGGTCAAGGTAGCATTACCCATATGCACTTTGATATAGATATGAGTCATATTCTGCATACTCAGTTTGTAGGAAAAAAACGGGTGCTTTTATTTCCTCACGAGGAACAGTACAAACTTTATCGCAAGCCTTGGGAAGTATTATCATTGGCAAACTTTGCCCATTACCAAACAGATTTCGACTATAAAAACTTTCCTGCTACAAAACTAGCTAAGGGATATGAAGTAATACTCGATCATGGAGATACACTCTTTATGCCCGCTGGCTTTTGGCATCATATGGAATATATAGATGGGGGTTTTGCTATGAGCCTAAGAGCTATGCAAAGTGACCTTGGCGGTAAACTAGGTGGCGTATGGAAGCTTTTTGGAATGAGAGGCATTGATACCTTAATGAAGAAAACTGCACCCGAATGGTGGTACAATAGAAAGAAAAAGCAATTGATGGATTATGCGGAAGGAGAAATAAAGAAGGGGTAATCTTTCTTTATTGGCTTTTGCCTTAATCATTATTCTACACCGTTCTATTTTGATTCCTACAATAAGTTATTTGGCTTTGTGGAAATACATCGTGTGTTTCCCTATACTTTACTGTCAAATTTTTAGCAATCGCTAGTCTGTTTTTATCTAGGGTAAAAACTCATCTCTGAATTATACTTTCCACGTATGACTAATACTAATTATACAACCTATGTAGTCCAATTTGCCCGTTAATCCCGTTAAAATAAAAGCTTTCAGCCTGAATCTGTCCAAGGCCGGTTTACTGCAATAAACTCTGCTTTTAAATTTAGACAACCTTCGATAAGGCGCTTATTAAACACTTTATAAACACTTCATTATCAGCTACATACCGCCTTCGACAGTCTTATGCTGCGGACTCTTAGATTTATAACAGTACCGTCCCTAAGAACTTAAAGATTCTTTTATTAGTGCCTTAGTACAAAAATGATTTGGACTATCTATAATTTACAATTGGTATAATCTCCCAAAACAATCAACATTATATTTTCTACCAAATAAAAAGAGAGGTCACATTTCTGTGACCTCTCTTTCATTTATGTTTCTGTTTTCAGAAATTATCTGACAACATTTATTTTAGTAGTCACAACCGTGTTACCTTCTGCAGTGATGCTTACCACATACGTTCCGGCAGAAAGGTAACTTACATCGATTGTCTCAGTTTGTGAAGTTCTTGCAATATTTGATTGAAGTACAACCTTACCATCCATTGCAATTACTAAAACCTTCACTGTCTTATTTACTAATTCAGCACTTAGACTCAGGTTTACAATACTTGTTGCGGGATTAGGGAAAACAACCACAGCACCGTTCTTACCAAAAGTAACCTTGCGTACATCGCTTAAGCTTAGTCTTCCATCATTATCTACCGTTCTTAGGCGGTAGTAATTAATGCCAGCCGCTGGCGAAATATGAGTGTAACCGTAAGTTCTGCTGCCTGTAGCATTTTTAGAACCAAGTGCATTGAAGTTAATACCATCTACACTATACAACACTTCATATTTATTTACATTCACTTCGTCTGTCACTTCCCATCCTATATTCACAGCACTGCCATTGATTGCAGCAGTAAAGGAAACTAATCTTACTGGTAAAACTGTTGCCCAGTCTATACTGTAAGTTGCAGGTGAAGCAGAGGCTCTTCCTGCAGCATCTACATAAGAGTATGTAAATGAAGTTGAAGTGCTGCCTGTTCCTGTAAACTTAATAGCTAATAAAGCAGGGTTATAGTTTGCAATACTAAAATTAGTAGTGGTTATTTGAACTCCATTATAGAATAACTGATTACCATTTGTTGGTAGTGTATTGATGATGATAGATTTTGCACTAAGTGAACCTTCTGTTGGTTGATCTTCTGGATCAGAACCTCTCAATGGACCAGGATCACTTGCTGTTCCTACTCCATTTAATGTACGAGTACTTCCTCCAACTGGAGTGGCAATAGTAAAACTCTGACTTGTAGAAGTTGGTAATCTTTCGATACCGAAATTAATATTAGTTGTATTAGCACTTACAGCACCTATATTTATAATACCATTTGCTGTTCCATCACTTCCTGCAGCTGTTCCAACGTTCTCACCAGTACTCACCCAGCCTGCTGGTAATGCTACTGCTGGTGGTGCAACACCTGCTGTTGCAGTATTTGTTGTAATCAATACTGAGTAATTACCAGACGTTTGAGTACCAAAAGTATAAACTCCTGAAGCATTTACCGTAGCAGAAGCTACCACTAAGCCAGTTACATTATCTATCAATACTGCATTAAGGCCTCCAGCATTTGTACCTGTACCATCAACTGTATTTAAAGGTGTACCTAATAAGCCGTTTGTATCATTGAATACATTTCCACTTATTGTTATTGCACTTAGATTAAGTACTGCACTACCAGTGTTAGCACTTTCTTTTCCTGCTGCATCTATCGCTACAAATGGTATAGTTACAGAAGTAGTACCAGTTAAAGTAGGATCAACTGTAATTGTTTGAGTTGGTTGTCCACTTGCATTTGTAGGAACTACCACACCTAGTGCAGGGAAAGTTGCACTGGTATAACTTGTTCCATTAATTACAATCGTAGTTGCTCCCGCAGGGAAAGCTGTAATACGTATTGAAGTAACTAAAGTAGCA